>NZ_ALKI01000017.1:0-191578 GCF_000286495.1 Streptococcus sp. AS14 | reverse complement strand
TGAACCGCACCCCAAAAGTTAGACAGAAAAAATCTAACTTTTGGGGTGTTTTTAAATGAAATTAACTTATGAGGATAAAGTTCGAATCTATGAACTAAGAAAACAAGGAATCAGCTTAAAGCGACTTTCAGAAAAATATGGAATGAACCTTTCAAATCTTAAGTACTTAATCCGATTGATTGATCGTTACGGAATAGAAAATGTCAAAAAAGGGAAAAACCGTTATTACTCTCCTAAATTAAAACAAGAAATCATCAATAAGGTTTTGATTGAAGGTCGTTCGCAACTAAGCGTATCTCTGGATTATGCTCTCCCAAGTAGTGGATTACTTTCAAATTGGCTGGCACAATACAAGAAAAACGGGTATACTATTGTTGAGAAAACAAGAGGAAGGCCAGCTAGGATGGGACGTAAACGGAAGAAAACTTGGGAAGAAATGACAGAATTAGAACGACTTCAAGAGGAGAATGAGCGTCTACGTACCGAGGTGGCCTACCTAAAAAAGTTAAAAGAGCTAGAAGACAGGGACGAAGCCTTAGAGAGAGAAAGGCAGAGACAGTTAGAGAAATGGTTTCAGGAGGATTTCGATTAGATTTACTCCTTGAAACGGCACATTTAGCTCGCTCAACTTACTACTATCACTTAAAACAGCTAGATCAACCAGATAAGAATCAAGAACTTAAAGCTGAAATTCAGGCCATTTATCGTGAGCATAAAGGAAATTATGGCTATCGGAGAGTTACTCTTGAACTAAGGAATCGTGGCTTCGTGGTGAATCATAAGAAGGTCCAACGGCTGATGAAAGTCCTTGGTTTAACGGCTCGAATTCGTCGGAAACGGAAGTATTCTTCCTACCAAGGAGAGATTGGCAAGAAAGCAGAGAATCTCATTCAACGCCAGTTTGAAGCAGCCAAGCCAATGGAAAAGTGCTATACGGATGTGACAGAGTTTGCCATTCCAGCAAGCAGTCAAAAACTCTATCTATCGCCAGTTTTAGATGGTTTTAACAGCGAAATCATTACTTATCATCTTTCTACTTCACCAAACTTAGAACAAGTAAAAACGATGTAGGAACAGGCATTTACAGAGAAACACTACGAGAATACGATTCTCCATAGTGATCAAGGCTGGCAATACCAACATGATTCTTATCATCAGTTTCTAGAGAGTAAGGGAATTCAAGCATCTATGTCGCGCAAGGGCAACAGCCCAGACAACGGTATGATGGAGTCCTTCTTTGGTACTTTGAAATCTGAGATGTTTTACGGTTATGAGAAGCACTTTAGGTCTTTAGAAGACCTTGAACAAGCTATTGTAGACTATATCGATTACTACAACAACAAACGAATTAAGGTCAAACTAAAAGGACTTAGCCCTGTGCAATACAGAACTAAATCCTTCACTTAAATTATTTGTCTAACTTTTTGGGGTCAGTACATCTAGCGGTTTTTTTTAATCTATTTTTATTAATCTATGAGAGTCTTTTGAACATTAATTGTCTAACTTTGTGGGAGCAGTACATTATTTAGTACATATTCTTTCTCTTGGTTTTACAAAACTCTGAGCAAGCCTATTCAAACAAGCCATAATAATCCGCGATGGTCATCTTGGCTTTCTCTTCTTTGTTTAAGTCCTGAATAATCTGCCCGTCTTTCATGACGATTAGTCGATTGCCGTATTTTAGGGCATCTTCCATGTGATGGGTAATCATAAGAGCTGTGAGGCGGTCACGACTGACAAACTCATTGGTCAGCTCCATCAAGGCTACACTGGTCTTAGGATCCAGTGCTGCAGTATGCTCATCCAGAAGCAAAAGCTCTGGTCGCTTGAGCGTTGCCATGAGCAGGCTCAAAGCCTGTCTTTGCCCACCAGATAGAAATTCAATCGGCGTATCCAGATGTTTGTCCAGACCATTACCGATTTTCTCAATCGTCGCCTGAAACTCTTCCCTGTAGCTGTTGAGCCCACGGGGCACCAAGCCACGCTTTTCGCCTCGGAATTTGGCGATAAGAAGATTTTCCGCCACTGTCATCCGCGGAGCTGTTCCCATCTTAGGATCCTGAAAGACACGAGACAGGTACTTGGCCCGCTTTTCTGGTGAAAAATGAGTGACATTTTCCCCCAAGATATGAATGCTACCGCTGGTCAAAGGGAGAGTTCCGGCAATGACATTGAACAGGGTTGACTTTCCTGCACCGTTTCCACCTAAAATCGTAATAAAATCATGCTCGTGAATGTCCAAAGAAACATCATTTAGGATGATTTTTTCTTCATCAAAGCCGCTCTTTACAAGCTTAGTTGCATTTCTTAATTCTACAATCGCTGTCATTTGCTTAACTTGGCTCCTTTAAAGAATTTATTTTTCAGGGTTGGAATCATAAGACAGACTGCCAGAATCACCGCACTGTAAAGACGGAGATAGTTGGTATTAAAGCCGAGAGCAATAACGCCCCAGATCAAGAACTGATAAGCAATCGCACCAACTACAATGGTGATTAGCCGCTCTGCCAAGGTCAGACTATGGAAGAGCACCTCGCCAATGATAAGACTAGCCAGACCGACTACGATTACCCCAATACCGCGGGAAACATCTGCATAGCCTTCCTGCTGGGCAATCAGCGCCCCAGCCAGAGCAATCAAGCCATTTGACAAAACCAGTCCCATCAACTCCATACGGCCAGTATTGATCCCAAAACTGCGAGCCATATCCGGATTATCTCCGGTCGCGATATAGGCCTGCCCTAGCTTAGTATCCAAGAAAAAGAGCAGGGCAGCAATCACCAAACTGACAAAAATCAAACCAGTCAAGAGGTCATTGACTTCTCCTGAAAAGGGCAGAACATCCTGAATCTTACTGCTGCCTAAAAGCCCCAGATTGGCACGGCCCATCAGCATCAGCATGATAGAGTGGCAGGAGGTCATGACCAAAATCCCAGAAAGCAGAGTCGGGATTTTCCCCTTGGTATAAAGCAGACCTGTCACTGCACCCGCTGCACAGCCCGCTAAAACGGCTGCTGCTGTTGCTAGAAAAGGATTGACTCCCTTGGTAATCAAGGTAACAGCCACCGCTCCGCCCAAGGGGAAGGAGCCTTCAGTCGTCATATCAGGAAAGCCCAGAATCCGGAAGGTCATAAAAATACCTAGACCTAGGACGGCCCAAACCAATCCCTGAGAAATAATGGAAAGAATCATAACATTGTCCTAACTAATTAAAATCGTTTCTCTATTTTAACATAAAAAAGGAGCCAATTTCAATGCCGATGCGCAGACAAAGAAATTGACTTCCCAACTATTCCTCAACAACTGTCATCCGACCAGTATCTACATCGTAAACCGCTCCAGAGATTTCTACATCAGCTGGAATCAGTGGTGACTGCCGCAGCAAGGCCATATCCTCGCGCACACTTTCCTCTACATCTGTAAAGGGCAAAAAGTCCTGATTGCTGACATCGACACCTAGTTCTTTATGAAGATAGACCGTAAAATCTTCATTCTTAAAGGTCTGTGCCCCGCAGTCTGTATGATGCAAAACTACGATTTCCCGCGTTCCTAGCTGCTGCTGCGAAATAACCAGCGAGCGAATCATATCCTCCGTCACCCGACCGCCGGCATTGCGCAAGATATGGGCGTCTCCTAGTGCCAGTCCTAGAGCCTGGGCTACGTGGAGCCGAGAGTCCATGCAGGTTACAATGGCTACCTTGGTCTTGGGATTAATGGGCAGATGTGCCGTTCCATGCAGATCAACATAAGCTTTATTGGCCTTCATAAAGTTTTCAAAATATGACATTCTTTCCCCTTACTGGTACTTTGATATCCAAATAATTTTATATTATCTTACCATCTTTTCTGCTATTTGTCAGTTCTCGACTTTGTTATAAAAAAATAGGACAGATAAATCCAGCATCTAGCCTGATCTTCTGTCCTAGTTTTATTTCTTATGAGCTTCTTGGAATAAACTTGCTGAGTGAGCCTGCAAAGGTTTGAAGATTGAGACTTTGCACATAGACTTCACCAGTACCTTGGAAGGTGTTGACCACTCCTTCTCCCGTTCCGATAGACTGCCAGAAGCCATTTTCCAGATGGATATTATAATTCAAAGACTGGCTCCAAGCTACTACATGGGCATTGTCAATCGTCACTTCTTGGTTATGAAGCTCAATTTTCTTAATAGATCCAAAGGCATTAGCCAACAGAGTGCCCTGACCTTGAGTTGTCATAACGAAGAGACCCCCTTGCCCTCCAAAGAGAGCCTTGCCAACAGACTGGCGCTCCATGGTATAGTAAGCCGTACCATCAAGAGCTAGAAAGGCACCATCATTAAGTCGATATTGCTTTTCGCCTAGCTGAAGAGGAATGACTTGGCCAGGAGAATCTGGCGCTAAAGCAAGGTAGCCATTATCAGACTGGGCAACAGCCTGGGTAATGAAGGTACTTTCACCAGAAACCATAGAACGCCCCACAGCCTTGACAAAACGTCCCAAGCCAGAACCGCTTGCATTGAGCTGGGTATTCAGGGTCACATTCGGCGTGTGGTAGACCATGCTGCCACGCTGGATAAAGACCGTTTCACCTTGATTGAGCGACAACTCAACCAAAGGAAACTGCATATTACTGTCCATAGAAAATCGCATAAGAAATGCCTCCTTCTCATTATGACTTGATTATAACATTTTCATATATTTTGGACAAAGGAAAACTGAAGCATCAAAAAAGAAGAGACAACCTGAGTCTCTCCTAGAAATTTTCAAGAATTGTCAATATTCAGGTGTGGGCGAAGAACATTTGCAAAGGTTTCAATATTGAGACTTTGGATGTAAATTTCCCCAGTTCCATAGAAGGTATTAACCACTCCTTCACCAGTCCCCATGGACTGCCAGAAACCATTTTCTAAATGAATATCATACTCCAGCTCTCGACTCCATGCTACTACGTGGGCATTGTCAATCGTTATCCTATCATTATGTAGCTCGACCTTTTGAATCGAGCCAAAGGAATTTACCAAGAGTGTCCCCTGACCTTGGGTACTCATCACATAAAAGCCCCCTTGGCCACCAAAGAGAGCTCGACCTACCGACTGCGTCTCTAAAGTATAAGAAGCAGAGCCATCCATAGCCAGAAAAGCCCCATCATTAAGGCGGTATTGCTTTTCGCCTAGTTCCAGAGCAACAATCTGACCAGGTACATTAGGTGCTAAGGCTAGACGACCGTTATTTGATTGAGCAGTTGCTTCAGTGATAAACACTCCTTCGCCAGAAGCCATAGAACGGCCTACAGCTTGGATTGCCTTGCCAAAGATTGATTGAGACTCTGCATTCACTTTAGCATTCAGGACAACATTGGGAGTGTGGTATATCATGCTCCCAGTCTGAATACGAACAGACTCTGATACATCTAAGGCAATCTCCGCCAAGGGAAATTGAGCATTATTGGTAATAGAAACATTCATACGATGATCTACCATGGTTGATTATCCTCCTAAAAAATCTGGAAAAACAACTTATAGGAATTTCCAGACAAATCCTATTTTTTTCTAGCAATATTATAGCACGCACAACAACTTTTCGCAATACTACTTTAATCAAGAAAATACCTTCTTTAAAACTTCCCCAATCGTCGTCACACCGATGACTTGGATATTGTCTGGAACTTTGAGGCCGTTCAGAGAGTTTTTAGGAGCGTAGACTTTGGTGAAGCCCAGCTTTGCTGCTTCATTGATGCGCTGCTCGATACGGTTAACACGACGGATTTCGCCAGTCAGGCCAATTTCACCGATAAAGCACTCTTGAGGATTGGTAGGCAGATCTTTGTAGCTGGAAGCAATGGCTACCGCCACCGCTAAATCAATGGCTGGCTCATCTAGCTTGACACCCCCAGCTGATTTGAGGTAGGCATCTTGATTTTGCAGGAGGAGCCCCGCCCGTTTTTCCAGAACCGCCATGATGAGGCTGGCTCGGTTAAAGTCCAGTCCAGTCGTGGTCCGCTTAGCATTGCCGAACATGGTCGGTGTCACCAAAGCCTGCACCTCTGCCAAAATCGGCCGCGTCCCTTCCATGGTCACAACGATGGATGAGCCTGTCGCACCATCCAGACGCTCTTCCAGAAAGACTTCACTTGGATTGACAACCTCAACTAACCCGCCAGACTGCATCTCAAAAATACCAATCTCATTGGTCGAACCAAAGCGGTTCTTGACCGCTCTCAAGATACGGAAAGTGTGCTGACGCTCCCCCTCAAAATAAAGCACTGTGTCCACCATGTGCTCCAATGTTCGAGGACCAGCTAAGGTTCCTTCCTTGGTCATGTGACCAACGATAAAGGTCGCGATATTATTGGTCTTGGCCAGCTGCATAAGCTCAGCTGTCACCTCTCGGACCTGAGAGACAGAGCCTTGAACACTGGAAATTTCCGGCGACATAACCGTCTGAATGGAGTCAATAATCAGAAAATTTGGCTTAATTTTCTCAATCTCCGTACGGATATTTTGCATATTGGTCTCGGCATAGAGATAAAATTCACTGTCAATATCACCGAGCCGTTCCGCCCGCAGCTTAATCTGCTCAGCTGATTCCTCTCCGCTGACATAAAGGACGGTGCCCTGATGAGAAAGCTGGGTAGATACTTGCAGAAGCAGGGTGGACTTCCCGATACCGGGATCCCCGCCAATCAAGACCAGACTGCCAGGCACTACTCCACCACCCAGCACACGATTGAACTCGTCCATTTCTGTCTTGGTCCGGTTGACATCAATCGAAGTGACCTCAGCCAGCTTCATGGGCCGGGTCTTTTCGCCTGTCAAGGAAACACGGGCATGCTTGACTTCTGCAGCTTCTACTTCCTCAACAAAAGAAGACCACGAGCCGCAGTTAGGACAGCGGCCGAGATATTTGGGCGAATGATATTCACAATTTTGACAGACAAAGGTCGTTTTTTTCTTAGCGATGGTGATTCTCCTTATTTTCTAATAATCCAAACAAAAGTAGATAAGACCTGACACACTTGCTCTATGTTAGTAAAGCCAGCCTCTTCTAGTAGGTTTGCAACTTCTTGAGGCGAGAGGGAATTCATCAAACTAGCTTGATTCTTATAAGTACGCTGAATTTGTTGCTGATTGGCTCCTAGCTCTGAAGCAAGTGTTTTCCAATAGCCTAGTTGCTGGTTGGAAAAAAAAGCTAAGAATCAGAAGGCCATCTTCACTTAAAGACTCATAAATTTTTCGAAGAAATAAGCTGGGATTTTCAACAAACTGCAATACTAGCAAGCAAGAACAAATCTGATAAGCAGAGGGCAGTATTGCTTCTTCAAATCGACTATTAAGATACTCCGCTTGAGGCAGATAAACCTGTCTTTTAAGCTCTTGTAGCATCGCCTCACTTGGCTCCACAACCGTCAACCCTGCCTTAGGAAATAAGGATGCCAAACCATTTAACTCATCCGTCTGGCTTGCCAAAGCTAACATCTTATCGACTTTTAAACTGGGTGCTAACCTAAGCAATACTCCTCGGAAAATCACATCTAGCATCACATCATAGCCTGGAATTTTCTGACGAATTTCTGTTGCATAGTCCTTGTTCTTAAATTCTTTCATATTTTCTTTTATCTCTAAATCCTTTTATTAAGATTCTTTTTACAACGAAACATTAAAACTTCAGTTCACATTCAACAAACTGGCAAAAATCAATCTGCTGATCAGCTATAAACTGGCGGATGAGCATGCGATGTGCTACAAGAGCCACTGTCTCGTAGCCTCTGTATTTACCTAGGGTACGTAAAAAGCGGGCTTTCATCTGCTCAGCCGTCTCATACCGGACAAGACTTCCAGCAGGAAGAGAACCATTATTTTCAAAAAATAACTTCCGTGCCTGCTCAAACTTTTCTGTCCCACTCTCATATACCTGCCATTCATGCAGAAAAGGCTCCACAAAAAGCGGCAGTTGGCGGTCTCGAATCAAATAGGAGGCCGTCTCCAAAGCCCGCGTCACAGAAGAAGAGATCAGAATTTCCGCCTGTTCCAGCAAAGGATTATCAGCGGCCTCTGTCGCCATCCGACGACCAGCAGCCGACAAGGGAGCCAAATCTAGTCCAAAGCCAGTATAACCAGCCTCTTCCAAAAGTGAATAATCTGGCTCTCCGTGGCGGATAAAAATGATTTTCATACTAATGTCCTCATAAAGTTATCCAATCTTGATTCCGCAATCTTGCCATTGCTTCAGTGTTTTAGAGAATTTCTTCTGGTTAGCAACTCCGATAGCGGACAAATCGATGGAAACCTGATAATTCTCCTTGACAGCTGCCAAAACGGAAGCCTTGACACAGCCATTGCCATCGATCCCAATAAACTCTATGCTTTTAGCACCGTTTCCCTCTAAAAAATCTTTTAAATCCGGATTGGTAAAACAAGAAGCCCGACGCTTCTCAAAGATGCGAGAAGATACAACCTGCAAACCAGTCGCAAATTTCTTCTTCCTATCTTTTCTCTCCCAGAAAAAACGGTTGAGAATATAGATAACCCGATTGCTGGGATAGCTGGCAATTTTGTCATTTACAGCCACAGTCAGTGCTTCATTATCATATGCTTTTCCTACAGCAACATAATCTGACTGCATATCTACAACTAATAAATAGTCTGACATTTTCTTACTCTATTTCCCTGTCGAGCCAAATCCGCCGGTCCGCACACCTTCCGCTTCATCTCCATCCGCAATTAGAAATGGTGCAAAGACAGCCTGCACTACACGTTCGCCAACTTCAAGGACGACTTCCTGATCCGTGATATTCTTCATTTGGGCAAAGATATGGCCTTCGTTTCCAGGATTGCCATAGTAGTCGCCATCAATGACCCCAACGGAGTTAATCAAAACCAGGCCTTTTTTACGAGGGTTGGATGAGCGATCGTAAAGATAAAGCACCTCGCTCGGCTGCATATAGGCCTTGACACCAGTCGGAACCAGCTTAATCTCCCCTGGCGCAATGATTGTGCGCTCTGCCACTTTCAAATCGTAGCCCGCTGCGTGAGCCGTCTCTCTCTTGGGCAACAAATCTTCATTTGTAAAGCTGGAAACCAGCTCGAATCCGCGAATTTTCATGCATTTCTCTTTTCTATTTTTGCTGTCCCTATTATACTAAATTCGCAAAGAACAAGCAAAAAAACCGCCAATTGGGCGGTTCTTATAGGGAGATTATTATGAAAAAGAAAAGTTTTAGGATTTCTAAACAAAGTTAGGAGGTCTTTGTTTATGGTCTTAGTATAGAACACTTATCTTAAATTTTCCTAAAAGTAACTTGAAAAAATGAAATAATTTTTTACAGCTCTTGCAAAAGGTACTGAAACAGCTCCAAATTGCCTTTTTCTTCGTTTATTAAAAACTCTGGATGCCATTGAAGGCCTATGATACGATGATTGTCAACCGATTCAATCGCTTCGATGGTATTGTCTCTGGGGTCAAAGGCTGTCGCGCGGAAATTAGGTGCCAAGTCTTTGATGCTTTGGCGATGGACCGAATTAATCTGACTAGCCTGACCAAACAAACGCTCCACAACGCTGTCTTTCTCCGTACGAATGGAGTGCGAAGTACCAAATGGCAAGCCCTGCCAGTGATTTTCGATATGCTGATTGAGAGTTCCGCCAAAAGCAACATTTACCAACTGCAGACCGCGGCAGATGGCCATGACTGGCTTGTTTTGGCGCAGGGCTTCTTTCAAGAGTGCCAACTCAAACTCATCGCGAACAATATTGTAGTCGTCACTGTCAATGGTCTTTTCTTCCCCATAAAACTGCGGATGAACATTTTGCCCGCCTGACAAAATCAGCTTGTCAATCGTTTCTACATAATCTTGAACTAAACTTTTATCCCCAACGGGAATCACCATTGGCAGGCCACCAACCATTCGTACGCCGTCCACAAACTTGCGTGAAACAGAGGTGTGAATATTCTTTCCAGCTTCATCTACTGGACAAAGATTGGCTGAAATTCCAACAATTGTTCTGCACATACCGTGATTCCCCCTTATTTTGATATAGTATATCTTACCACTCCTCTGCGAAGCCGTCCAATAGATTTTTTTAATGCTGGTTATAAAAATTTTTTATCAGAATATGCAACAGTATAAATCTCTTTTTTAAAATTTAGAAAAACATTTCAGAATTATCAGAAAATTATTTACTTTTGACAGAAATTTGTTATAATAAGCAGTGTAAAAACTCATAATTTGGAGGTCCCTATGAGAAAATCAAATATTCTTCTTGCCGCAGGGCTCACTCTGCTCTCTGTCGGCTTACTTACAGCTTGCTCTGGAGGCGGAAATTCCCAATCCAGCAAAAAAATCTACAGCTATGTCTTTACGTCTGATCCAACGACTTTGGACTACATCCAGTCGGCAAAGGTGTCTACCCATGAGCTGACTACAAATGGTGTAGATGGCCTACTGGAAAATGATAAATATGGAAACTTAGCTCCGTCTATCGCAGAAGACTGGACAGTCTCTCCAGATGGTCTCGTCTATACCTATAAGCTGCGCAAAGATGCCAAGTGGTATACCGCTGATGGTGAAGAATACGCAGATGTTACAGCTCAGGACTTTGTGGCAGGTATCAAACATGCTGCCGATATCAAATCTGACGCCCTCCCTCTTATCCAAGATTCCATCAAGGGACTGAGTGAATATGCAGCTGGTACCAACAAAGACTTTTCAGCTGTTGGAGTCAAGGCACTGGACGATCATACGGTTCAATATACACTCAACAAGCCTGAAACCTACTGGAACTCTAAAACAACATCAGGTGTTATGATGCCGGTCAACGAGGCCTTCCTAGAAAAGCAAGGCAAGGAATTCGGTCAGGCAACCAAAGCCGACTCCATTCTGTATAACGGTCCATTTATCATGAAATCCATTACTTCTAAATCCTCTGTCGAATTTGAGAAGAACCCTAACTACTGGGATAAGGACAAGGTCAAGATTGATGGTGTCAAACTGTCTTACTACGATGGTTCTGACCAAGATTCATTAGCGCGGACCTTCGGAGATGGCGGCTACAGTTTGGCAAGACTCTACCCAGCCACTTCCAGTTATTCCTCAATCGCTGAGAAATACAAAGATAATATCTTCATGACAGAAGCAGGAGCGGGTGTCGGTCTAATCAGCTTTAACATTGACCGTCAAAGTTATAACCACACTTCTAAAACCAGCGATGAACAAAAAGAAGCTACCAAAAAAGCTCTGCTGAACAAAGACTTCCGCCAAGCTCTAGCCTTTGCCCTTAACCGCGAAAGCTATTCGGCTCAGGTCAACGGAGAAGATGCAGCCAAGCCAGCTGTCCGTAATCTCTTTGTTCCGCCAACCTTCGTACAAGCCAATGGCAAGGAATTTGGCACTCTTGTCGAAGAATCACTGGTTTCCTATGGTGACGAGTGGAAAGGTATCAAGCTAGATGACGGTCAAGACGGTCTCCACAATACTGACAAAGCCAAGGCGGAATTTGCCAAAGCCAAGCAGGCTCTTGCAAATGAAGGCGTACAATTCCCAATTCACCTAGATGTTCCTGTCACTCAGAATTCTACTAACTTCGTCAACCGTATGCAATCTCTGAAACAGTCATTAGAAGAGGCTTTAGGAAAGGACAATGTCTCTGTAGACCTGCAGATGCTGGCTGAGGACGAAGCACTAAATATCACCTTCAATGCTGAAGCTGCTAGCCAGGAAGACTGGGATATCAACGGTCTCGTTGGCTGGGAGCCAGACTACCAAGATCCATCTACTTACCTAGACATTTTAGTCCCAGGTAACAGCACTCAGACCAGAACCTACCTTGGATTTGAAGACAAAGACAATGCTGCTGCTAAAGCTGTAGGACTGGATGAGTACAGCAAACTGATTGAAGAGGCCGGAAACGAAACACAAGATGTTGACAAGCGTTATGAAAAATATGCTGCAGCTCAAGCATGGCTGACAGATAGTGCCCTCGTTGTGCCAACTATGAGCAGCAGAGGAGCAGCACCGTTCATTTCTCGGATTGTGCCATTTACTAACTCTTATGCTCAGACAGGTACAAAAGACGCCAACTATCATAAATACGTGGAAATCAGTGATGAGATTGTCACAACTAAAGACTATCAAAAGGCCCAAGAAAAGTGGAAAAAAGAAAAAGAGGAATCCAATAAAAAGGCCCAAGAAGATCTGGCTAAACATGTGAAATAATCACTACTTTGATGTTAATTAAAAAACCAGCAGGAACAGAAACCTGCTGGTTTTTTTAACTTTTCTATTTAATATTTTAAAGCCCGGCTGATTATACAGCTGCAAAACCAACCATCTACTCAAAGACAAACTGGTTGTGATAAAGTTCTGAATAGAAACCGCCGAGTTTAAGGAGCTGATGATGATCGCCCTGTTCGATAACCTCTCCGTCTTTGAGGACGATAATCTGGTCGGCATTGAGAATTGTCTTGAGGCGGTGAGCAATGACAAAGCTAGTTCGGCCAGCCACAACGGCTTCCATGGCTTGCTGAATCTTGCTCTCCGTCACCGTATCGACATTGGAAGTCGCTTCGTCCAAAATCAAGACTTGCGGATCAGTCAGCAAAGTTCTAGCGATGGAAATCAGCTGTTTCTGCCCAGTTGAGAAAATATTCTGGTCATCATCTACCAGAGTATCGTATTTGTCTGGCAGACTTTCAATATAGTCATGAATATGGGTCGCACGCGCAGCCGTTTCTACCATCTCCTGACTGGCATCCGGCACACCGAAGCGGATATTGTCCCGAATCGTACCACTAAAGAGCACCGAATCCTGCAAGACAATCCCCACATGGCTCCGTAGGCTATCCAGCTCATAATCTCGAATGTCACGACCGTCAAACTCGATACTGCCATTATCCACATCATAAAAGCGATTAAGCAGGTTCATAATGGTCGTCTTACCTGATCCAGTCGGGCCAACAACAGCCGTCATCTTGCCCTTAGGGGCTAAAATAGATACGTCTTTGAGAATAGGCTTGCCTTCTACATAAGAGAAGTCCACATGCTTGATCTCCACGGAGTCTGTAAGCTCTATGAAAGCAGGTGCATTCTCTGGCCGGACTTCCTCTGGTGCATCAAACATCTCCTGAATCCGGTCAGCCCCTGTAAAGGCCAACTGCAAACTGCCCCAGCTGGCAGCAATCTGGATGATGGGCTGATAATACTGCTGGGAAAACTGAGTAAACGTGGTAATCAGGCCAACTGCAACAGCCGTTTCGACATTAGGGTCGCTCAGTAAGACAGCCGAACCAACAAAAATCACAATGGCTGTATTAATCAAATTCATCCCGTTCATGATAGGGAAAAGAAGCCCCGAAAATGTCCGGCCTTTAAAGGTCGCTAAGCGTACTCGGTCATTCTGCTCAATGAATCCTTTGATGACCTCCTCCTGCATTCCCTGAACGATAACAGCCTTCTGACCTGAAATGGTCTCGTCCATATAAGCATTGAGGCGGCCGACTTCTTTTTGCTGAAGATTGGTGTATTTCCGAGCCAGCCTAACAATAACCACTAGAAGAAGAAAAGCAACCGGTGTGCTGGCTACCGTTATCCAGGCCAATCTAGCATTTTGGACAAACATGATAATCACTAAGCCCAGATAAAGCAAGGCATTGCTCATAACCTGGATCATACTCTCGTTTAGAGCTTGCAGGATATTGTCCAAGTCACTGGTAAAGCGCGATAAAATGTCGCCGTCCTGATGGCGGTCAAAGAAAGCAACTGTCATCTTGGATAGCTTGCCAAACAAGCCCTTGCGCATCTCATTGGTCGAATGGGCAATAACTCGGGTCATCAAAAGCATGTAAATCAGGCTAGAAACAGACAGGCAGACAAAGGATACCAATACACTGCCCATGACGCTGCCAAAAGTCGACAGAATCTGATCAGTCTCACCCTTCTCTGCAAAAGCACGTCCCAACTCAACCAAATGCTGAACAGCCTGACCGACATAAACCGGAAAAAGGACCTGAAAAACAGTCGCTGTTATCATCATCAAAAGGACAACGACAAAGGATAATTTGTAACGCTTAAAATATTGCCAGAAAAATGCAATCGTCCGCATCTTAGTCCTCCTTTCCTTTCTGAGTTTCGTAAATTTCGCGGTAAACATCGTTAGTGGCGACCAATTCCGCATGTGTCCCTTGACCAATCAGCCGTCCTTGATCCAAGACCAGAATCTTATCTGCATGTACAACAGAGCTAATCTTTTGAGCAATGATAATCGTCGTCGTTCCTTGCAGCTCTTTGTTCAAGGCTTCTTGAACCAGCTTTTCTGACTTGGCATCCAAGGCCGAGGTCGAATCATCTAAAATCAAAATATTGGGATTGTTGACAACACCTCGAGCAATGGACATCCGCTGCTTCTGACCGCCAGAGAAGTTGCTGCCACGCTCCTCCACTGCACTGTCAAAACTCTCTTCCATACGGCTGATAAATTCACTAGCTTGGGCAATACGAGCCGCCCGCTCCATCTCAGGCAGCGAAGCGTTGAGCTTGCCCTGACGGAGATTGTCCGCAATGGTTCCGCTAAATAGAATCGCCCGCTGGAGCACGATGGAAACATTTTTACGAAGAGTTCCCTGACTAAGCTCTCGCAGATCTCGACCGCCAATCTTGACAGAACCTTCTTGCGGATCAAAAAGACGGGGAATCAGCTGGGCCAAGGTAGACTTACCAGCACCTGTCGCACCGACAACGCCAATCATTTGCCCAGGCTCTACCTCAAAGCTGATATCCTTTAGCATTGGCTCGTCATCATTGGGATAGGAAAAAGTCACATGCTCAAAGCTGAGGCTACCTTCTAGTTCTTCATCTGGCGAGTCTGGGAAAGCCATAGCTGGCTCCGTTGCCAATACTTCCTTGATCCGACGGATAGAAATGATCCCCCTCGTCACACCATTTCCCAAGAAGCCAACCATAATGATAGTGAAAATAATCTGGCTCAGGTAACCGATAAAAGAAGCGATGGAGCTGACCAGTCCTGGCTCCGCCTGAATCATGCCAGATAGAGTCCAGATAGCCAAGTAAACAGAGCTGTAGCCGACCAACATCATCATTGGCTCAATGATTGAAAAAGCGTAGCCAATATAGAGATTCTCTGACAAAAGTTCATCAGACACCTGACTGAACTTATGAAACTGGTCTTCCTCCCGAACGAAGGACTTGACCACTCGCACACCACGAAGATTTTCCTTAGCAATGGCATTAATCTTATCCAAAAGAGTCTGGAATTTCTTAAAACGAGGCCCCATCATCCCCATCATGACAGCCGTTAGACCAGCTATGAGCACAATCAGCAAGAAGATAATCCACCAGAGAGAGGGCATGGTCACAATGGCCAAGATAACTGATCCGATAAAAAGAATGGGCAGTCGAAGAAGAATTTGAAAGAGCATCATGGTCACATTTAGAATCTGATTGATGTCATTCGTCATCCGCACGACTAGATTGCCGGCGTTGAATTCCTCGATATTGGCATAAGAAAAGGTCTGGATCTTGCGGAAAGTCTCCTCACGGAGATCTGATGAGACAGCCTGGGCAATGTAAGCTGCCAAGGTCACATTAATCCCTCCTGCCACCAGTCCAACAAAACCGATGCCAATCAGCCAGCCGCCCATACTGTAGATGGTCTGGCTATTTTGCTCCTGCAAAGCATCTAAGATGTGCTTTAAAAACCAGGGCAGTAAAAGAGAGCTGGCAATCATCAGCGAGGTCATCAAAAGCGAACTCAGGGCATACCATTTATACCGTAATAGACTTTTAAAAAACATGCTTCCTCCTACTTTTTTCATATTTGACTTAGTTTCCTTACTATATCACAGATAAAAACAATGTCAAGCAAGAAATTTCTTATATTATATGGTAAAATGAGATATAGACTCTAAAACCGATTTAAATTCAGACTCGGAATTTCATCATAAGGAGAAGATATGGATAAACAACGAGTTGCTGTGATTGGTCCTGGTTCTTGGGGAACAGCCTTATCACAAGTGTTAAATGACAACGGACATGAGGTTCGTATTTGGGGAAATATCGCTGAACAAATCAACGAAATCAACGACGAACACACCAATAAACGCTATTTCAAAGATATTGTACTGGATGAAAAGATCAAGGCCTATCATGACCTAGAAGAAGCTTTAAAAGATGCAGATGCCGTGCTTTTTGTCGTGCCGACCAAGGTAACCCGTCTGGTAGCCAAACAAGTGGCTCAAGCCCTAGACCACAAGGTGAAAATCATGCACGCCTCCAAGGGACTGGAGCCCAATACTCACGAACGGATTTCAACTATCCTAGAAGAAGAAATCCCTGCAGAGCTACGTAGCGAGATTGTCGTTGTCTCAGGTCCCAGCCATGCTGAGGAAACCATTGTACGCGATATTACCCTGATCACCGCTGCTTCTAAGGATCTGGAAACAGCTAAGTATGTGCAGGAGCTCTTCAGCAATCACTACTTCCGCCTCTACACCAATACCGATGTCATCGGAGTAGAGACTGCAGGCGCTCTGAAAAACATCATCGCAGTTGGAGCTGGTGCTCTCCATGGACTAGGCTATGGTGATAACGCCAAGGCAGCTATTATCACACGCGGTCTGGCCGAAATCACGCGTCTAGGTGTCAAGTTAGGAGCCAATCCTCTGACTTACAGCGGCCTATCTGGTGTCGGTGACCTGATTGTCACAGGAACCTCTGTCCACTCCCGCAACTGGCGGGCCGGCAATGCTCTAGGACGCGGCGAGAAATTAGCTGATATCGAAGCCAATATGGGCATGGTTATCGAAGGAATTTCCACCACCAAGGCAGCCTATGAACTGGCCCAAGAGCTGGATGTTTATATGCCGATTACCCAGGCTATCTACAAGGTTATTTATCAAAATTGTAATATCAAAGAAGCCATTTATGAAATTATGAACAATGAATTCAAGGCTGAGAACGAATGGACTTCGTTCTAATAGAAAGGAAATAATTATGTCAAAAGTTAAGAAAGCCGTCATCCCTGCAGCTGGTCTCGGAACCCGCTTCCTGCCAGCTACCAAAGCACTGGCCAAGGAAATGTTGCCAATCGTTGACAAGCCAACCATCCAGTTTATCGTTGAGGAAGCTCTCAAATCTGGAATTGAAGATATTCTAGTTGTCACAGGTAAATCAAAACGCTCCATCGAAGACCACTTTGACTCAAATTTTGAATTAGAATACAACCTCAAAGAAAAGGGTAAAGACGACTTGCTCAAATTGGTCGATGAAACCACTGGTATCGGTCTGCACTTCATCCGTCAGAGCCATCCGCGCGGACTAGGAGATGCTGTCCTTCAGGCCAAGGCTTTCGTCGGAAACGAGCCTTTCGTTGTCATGCTAGGCGATGACCTTATGGACATCACCAATGATAAGGCTGTGCCACTGACCAAGCAATTGATTGATGACTACGAAGCTACTCATGCTTCTACCATCGCTGTCATGCAAGTCCCTCATGATGAAGTTTCCTCTTATGGTGTGATTGCCCCTCAAGGTGAAGGTGTCAAAGGCCTCTACAGCGTAGAAACTTTCGTAGAAAAACCAAAGCCTGAAGATGCACCAAGTGATTTGGCTATTATCGGCCGCTACCTGCTGACACCAGAAATTTTTGAAATCTTGGAAAAGCAAGCGCCAGGTGCTGGAAATGAGATTCAGCTGACCGATGCGATTGATACCCTCAACAAGACGCAGCGCGTGTTCGCTCGCGAATTCAAAGGTGATCGCTATGATGTCGGTGACAAGTTCGGCTTTATGAAGACTTCTATCGACTACGCCCTCAAGCATCCGCAGGTCAAAGACTCCTTGAAGCAGTATATCATTGACTTGGGTCATACATTAGAGAAAAAACAAGAGAAAAAATAATGGCTTCAAACAACTAGCCTTGAAAATAAAATTTCAGCTATAAAAAAGAGGTTTTCAACCTCTTTTTTATATATCGTTAGTTATTTATACATACCTGTTAAATCAAGGAATGATGAAAGCCTAGAAAAATTAGAAGGGCAGCCAAGGCTAGATAGCCCAACAAGACTAGCCAGCGCTGAGCAGGTTTAAAAGCATTGCTTGAGCCTTTGATAGGGAGAATGACCGCGCAGAGTATGCCGCCAATCAAACCGCCCAAATGCCCCGCCAGACTGATACTAGGCATGAAACTAAAGATGATATTGACCACAATCAAGGTCATATAAGACTGCCCCAGCTGCTGAATGTAGCTGTCGCGAACGACATATTGCAGGGTCACGATAGAGGAAAAAAGTCCAAACAAGGCGGTTGAAGCTCCTGCTGATAGAGCAGCTGGACTGAAAAAGAAGACAAAGATATTTCCCATCAGGCCAGACATCATATAGAGCAGAAAGAAATTTCGCGAACCAAAAATGTCTTCTGCCTGCCGTCCAATAAAATAAAGAGTAATGACATTTACCACAAAGTGCTCCAGGCCAATATGCACAAAGATAGCAGAAAAGAGACGCCATATCTGAATGGGATTCATGATAATAGTTGGAGAATACACTGCTCCAAATTCAAAGACCGTTTGTGCTTCAGCATAAGAAAAGCCACGTAAAATCAGCATCCCCACAAAGACAAGTGTTGTTAGAATTAACAAAACACTGGTCACAGGATATTTTTTATCGTAGATGTAGTTCATAAATCAGTACTTCCTTTACTGCTATATCGTGATAATCAGGCTCAAAATCAGACTGTTGAAAACTATAGATGCTGCTGATGGATGCTCCTGCAAAATCAGCCAGATAGCGGTCATAGTAGCCACCGCCGTAACCAATCCGAAAGCCTTGAGAATTGAAGACCACACCCGGCACATGAATCAGATCAATTTCTGTCTTGTCCACAGCCTCTTCACTTATCGGCTCCATAAGACCAAAAGAGCTTTTTTGCAGGCAACTTTCATCATAATCCACAAATATCATCCGACCCTGGCCATAGGTTTTGGGCACTAAAACCCGCTTGCCGTCCAACTGAGCCTGCTTGATAAAGGATGCAGTTGAGACTTCATGCGGCATAGAAAGATAGGTAGCGATAACCTGAGCGTTTTGATAAGCTGCTGAACTGAGCAAGTGCTGGGTCAGCCAGCTATCTGCCTGTTCTTTTTCTTTTCCTGACAGTTTCTTCATCTGGTTCAGTACAGTTTGTCTCAGCTCTTTTTTCATGCAGCTCGTCCACCCTTTCCTTATCTTTCGTTGATTTTATAATCTAGGAATTTCCCAATCTTTTCAATAGCAAAGGGCAGTGCTGCCTCGTCCGGTGTCATCTTGGGATGATGGAGGGCATAGGGACTATCCACTCCCAGCCAGAACATGACGCCCTTGACCTTGCTGAGCAGATAGCCAAAATCCTCACCTGTCATCGCCGGCGCAATATCAATCAGCTCCACTCCTTCTTCCTTCTGGAAAAAGTCCATCAGTTCACCTGCCAGATCAGGATGATTTTCTACAGGCAGATAACCACCTTGTTTAAGCTCCAAGTCCAATTCCAGACCGAAACTTTGGGCTATCCCCTCTGCTATTTCCCGTAAACGTTTCTGGGTCAAGAGGTTCATCTCCTGAGTCAGAGTCCGAATGGTGCCATGCAAAAAGGCCGTTTCTGCGATGACATTGTTGGTCGTGCCAGCATGGAGCGAACCAAAGGTTACAACCGCCCCCTCGATAGGATCGACATTGCGACTGACAATGGTCTGCACCTGGGTGATAAAGTAGCTAGCCGCCACCAAAGCATCATTGGCTTCATGAGGAAAGGCCGCATGGCCTCCCTTCCCCTTAAAAGTCAGCTTGACCTCACAGGTGCCAGCAAAGAGAGTTCCTCTGTTAGTCGCAATATCACCAACTTTGAGATCCGGCCGCACATGAAGTCCGTAAAATTCATCTGGCAGCCAGTCGCCAAAAGCACCGTCTTCATACATGAGCATTCCGCCAGCTTCATTTTCCTCAGCAGGCTGAAAGAGAAAGAGCAGATTGTGGGTAGGCTGAGCGCTCACAGCTTGTTCCAGCAGACCTAGAGCCACCGTCATGTGCATATCATGTCCGCAGGCATGCATGCGACCTTCATGAGTACTGGCAAAGTCCAGTCCTGTATCCTCCACAATCGGCAGACCATCAATATCTGTCCGCCAGCCAATCGTCTTATCTGGGGAACTTCCCTTGATAAAGACCAAAATACCAGTCCGCCAAGTTCGGATTTCCACAAAGTCTAGACCTGCTGTCAGTCCATCAATGACCTGCATCAGGTAGGCATGAGTCTTATATTCTTCCAGACCGATTTCTGGTATCTGGTGTAAATCACGGCGAATTTTCAGGTAATCAAGCATTGTTTCTTTCCTTTAAAATCTTGTCAGACCAGTCAAAGTGTTGGACCGTACCCAATCAATTCAAATTTATGCCATCTTTAAAGAGTACGCAGAGCGTCTTCCAGAGCTGTCTTCTGCTGGGTCTTCTCGTCAATGGTCTTGATAACTCGTGCCGGAACGCCAGCAACCACTACGTTTTCCGGAACATCCTGGGTCACAATCGCACCAGCCGCAACAACGGAACCACTGCCAATTTGTACACCTTCGATCACAACCGCATTAGCACCAATCATCACATTGTCTCCAACGCGAACTGGCTCAGCGCTAGCTGGCTCAATGACTCCCGCCAGAACAGCACCAGCACCGACATGACTGTTTTTGCCGACAATCGCTCGGCCTCCCAGAATGGCCCCCATATCAATCATGGTTCCAGCACCAATCTCCGCACCGATATTGATAACCGCCCCCATCATGATGACAGCATTATCACCAATTTCAACTTGGTCACGGATAATAGCACCCGGCTCAATACGGGCATTGATGTCACGCTTATCCAAAAGCGGCACCGCTGAGTTGCGGGCATCCTGCTCTACGACATAGGTCTTATTCTCCTCTAAGTTCACTAGGAGTGGCTTGATTTCTTCCCAATCCCCAAAAAGAACATTGCCTAACTTCACAACAGACCAAGGAATCGATCCGTGCAATTCTCCATCAAAGGTCACCTTGACCGGAGTTTTTTTCTTGGCATCAGCGATAAATTTGATAATTTCTTGAGCGTTCATTTTAGTAGCAGACATGATTTTTCCCTCGATTCGTGAATGATTTAGCCTTTTAGTTTGTTTATCTCCTCAATCTCCAACAACTTGAAGAACAATTGAAGTAAACCAAGAAGCTTGATTAGACAATATTATAACACAAAAAAGGGGATTGCAAAACTCCTATAAGACTCTCTACATGAGATACAGATTGTAAAAAGACACGAACTCTCGTCCGTGCCTAACAAAGCAATTCCAAACTTATATACCAACGATATTATTTAATTCTTTCGTTCAAAATGTTTCCAGTGTTGGCGTCAATGGTCATTTTGATCTTTTGCGTACCGTTCAGAGCTTCCAGCTTATGAGACAAGAACTCCTATTCATTTATTCTATTTAGAAAGATTACTCAATAGATACTGTCCGTTTTCCTGACGGATAAAAGTCAAAGTTATCTCCTTATTTGAAGAGGTTTCATAGTTTACAAGCATCTTCGGCTCTGATTCACCATCCCCATAAACTGAGATATGTTGATATTCTGGGTATTCCTTGATTACTTCTTTAAAGGAAGAACCGCCCTCGCCTGTTTCCGCATCACCCGTCTTTAAGCTCTCTGTAATCTGGCCAGATACCTTTTTATCATAGTCGTCACTACCGGGCATAATACTCATACCCTGAAGATGGTAGCTGCCATCCTCGTGTTTCATAAAGGTCAGAGTGGTATAACTAGAGTCAGGCAACCAAGACAATGAGAGCCCTTCTTCTTGAAACGTCACACTGCTGGCCAAGCCAAAATCTTTGACTACTTGTTCAGGGGTCAATCCTTCATCATCCGCACTAACAATGCTCAGCTTTTCAAGGTCTTTCACTTCCCACTCATATACATCCTCTTTTGACGGAGCCACAAAAGAAGCAACATCGCTTTGATGTCCCTTTCGAGACAGACTTGGCACACTTCCCCCACCCATAAAATCATTTAGGAAATAGCCGCCAAGACCCCCTAGCAATAGTCCTGCTGCCAGACCTATTCCTAAAAATCCTATCAGCTTGCCCGTACTATTTTTCTTTGGCTCTGGACTTGGCTGGGCAGCGAAGTTTGCAGCTTGCTGTGGTCCGGCAAAGTTCTGACCAGCTGGATTAAATCCCTGAGGAATTGCTTCTTGAAAAGCGGGATTTCCCCAATTATCCTGCTGAGGCATCTGTTGCTGAGGAGCATCAAAAATGGGTTGCTGAACGCCAAAATCTTGATTAGGATTCGGCATTTCAGGACTGCCCCCTTCTACTGGGAGAGGCTGCCCCTCTGTTGAGTTAGCTACAAATTGTCCTGAGTCTGATGACTGGACTTGCTGCGGGTACGGAGCCAATCCTTCTAAAGATTGTTCCTGCGGTTTATTTTGTTCTGACATCGTTTCTCCTTTTATTATTTGAGTTCTGTTTTATTTATTGGCAGTAGTGGACAAAAGATAGTTTCCGTCCTCCTGCTGAACGAATAACAACCTATAAGTTCCATCATTAGGAGCGTCATAAGCCGCCTCCATAATGGTTTGACTAGTATCCTCATTGAAATCTTCATCTACACGAATAGAGATACTTCGCGGACTGCCATATTCCTTAAAAACTTCCTTATAGGAAATGCCATCCTTACCAGTCTTTGCATCGCCTTTTTTCAATTTTTCAAAGTAATCAGCCGCCATCGCTTCGTCCTCAGCATTATGTTTGCTTCCTTCAAAGCGAATATTATAGATATGAAGGCTATTCAGATAGAAACCATCTTTTTTCTTCTCAAAATCCAGAGAAGCAGTTTGATCTGTATAATAAATTGACCAGTCCTCCTCATCATCAGAATCTTGAAGCGTTCCCCACTCTAAATCAAGGCTGTCACGAGAGATTTCTTCTTTTAAAGCCTTGCCATATTTATCTAGAATATCTTCCACAGAAGTACCATTCGTATCTGTCTGAATAGTATTGAACCGTAACTCTGACAAACTATCAATGTCCCACTTGAACTCAGTAGTATCAGGGTCAATGTACTGATCTGATTGATCTCTCTTTGATTCCCTAGCATCTGCCAAAGGATGAAGCACAGGATATTCTCCTTTGATGACATCCGCTACTCCCATTCTATATCCCCAGATTCCCCCTCCGATTAGTCCAAGACCAAGAGAGAGCAAGGCTCCGCCTATCAGGATTCCTCTCCAGGATCTATTCTTGGTCAAAGGCGGAGTTGGTCCCTGCGGACTTGAAACATGGCCTTGCTGAGGTTGAAAATGATGCGGGAATTTCTCTTGCGACTGAGCATTCCTTGAAGGCTCAAAAGAATGCTGTGTTTGCTGTTCTGTCAATCTTCTTTCCTCTTTCTTGTTTATTTCCAATAATCTTATCAGTTCTCTTTTAATAACGAAATGCTTTGAAAGCAGTCAGTCACAAAAGATAAACTAAATAACTAAAAACTTACATTTCCTCTGACTTTATATATAAGAAATTTCCATCTGGCTGGCCTACAAACAATAGGTATTCATAACCATCTTCTGTTTTATAAGTCACCTCAGCAATCAGACGGTTGGAGATAATCTTATTATCTACGTCACGTTCGGTTGTGATGACAATTTCTGACGGAACAGGATGCCTCTTCAGAACCTCTGATAAAGCTGTTCCTCCTTCACCCGTTTCCTTGTCTCCTTTTTTCAAACGTTCAAGGTCTTTGGGAGATAATACGCTCCAATCTGTCGTTCCCTTCCCTTTTCTATATTCTTTAAAAGAATCTCCAACTACCACTTGCCTCAGATAGTAGTTCTGGTCAACTTTATCAAATTGAAAAGAAATATTTTGCTCCTTGTCCCTGACAGAAGGGCCCCATCGGAGTAACAGGCGATTACGATCATATTCTGCTGAACTAGCCAAGCCATAAGTTTCAACGATTTGATCAGCCGTCAGACCTAATCCTTCATCATTTGTATAGCTCAACCGTCCCAAGTCTTTCAATGTCCAATTAAACTGAACCGACTGCCCGTCTGTAGTAAAGCTGTCACTCTTGTCTTTGGCTTCTTCCTGAGCCTTACTCAGACGCTTAATCCTTTGAATATCCTTATTTGTCTGCGCCTGCTTGCCGATAAAATAAGCTGAACCGCTGCCAATCAAAAGACCAATTATGAGAGCAAAAATTGAAAGTCCTATGACTTTTCCGATATTACCCTTCTTATCAGGCAATCCTTGCGGCTGAATCTGCTGGAAATTCCCTTGCAATGGCTGGCTGCTAGTTTGATTTTCTTGCCAAGCCCCTTGCACTTGACCTTGACCATCTTTATCTGACATGGTTTTCTCCTTATAAATTTCATTGATTTGTCATATTGCGAAAACATTGAAAAACAATGACAAATTTTACAACATTATAACATAAATTGTTCTTTCAATCAAAAAGGGAGTGGGAAAGAACTTCAAACAAGTTAAAAAGTTCGTCTTCCCACCCCCGCACAGTTGATCAGGCAATCTTTGGGGCTTAAAAAGCGAAGGAAGATGCCAATCAACCACTGCGTCATCTATTTTTTCTAATTTAGACCCAAAAGCCTGGACTTTTGCCCAGGCTCTGAATCAAGTTTTTAGACTCTTATTTTTCTAGTATTCTTATTTAGATATTTTATCCTACTTGAGCTACTTCAAAAATCTGAATGGTAGAGCCTTTTTCAATTACTACTGCTTGGTCTGCTGCGACATGGAGTGTACCAGGAAGGCTCCCCTCTTTTGAACCATCAAAAGAAATCGTGATATGGCCCAGTCCAGTTAAATTTTTTTCTACTACATTTCCCACGGAACTAATCGAATATTCCTGATTATCTACCACCAGCTTGCCGCCTTCTAGTATTGAACCTAGCAGATTTTTGTTATCAATCTTAAAACAATACTCTGCTAAATCTTCCGGTGCTTCTTCTCCAAATAAAATGAGCATATTGGCATCTTGAATCATATTCTGAGCTTCAGGCCCCACTTGAATTACTTTAGCTTCAAAAATTTTCTTCATCTAATTCCTATTTATCCTTTCTCTAATTTGTCTTAAACTTATGCTTATAGATAAGTTTAACATAATAGTTGCTCTGTTTACGTGCATCTATCAAAGGTCTATTGATAAAGACCAATACTAGCTATCCAAGCTACTAGCACCCGCGGAACACCATTGAGAAAGCGTGAATAAAGCACAGAAGGGACACCAACCTCAACTGTTTCAGACTTGGCTTCAGATAGACCGAGTGCTACAGGAATGAAATCACAACCGTTTTGAGTGTTGATAGCAAATATAGCTGGCAGAGCCATTTGGGGCGGAATATTCCCTTTTCCGATTTCGACTCCAATTAAGGTTCCGATAATCTGACTGATAACAGCTCCGGGGCCTAACAAAGGAGATAGGAATGGCAAGGAACAGATAAAGCCAATCAAAATGAGTCCCCAGATGTTCCCCGCTAGGGGAACCATTAATTTTGCCAGCCAATTTCCAACACCTGAACCTTGAATAACCCCAATCAGCAAGGAAACAAAGGCCATGAAAGGAATGATTGTGTTTAGCATTGTTTGGATGGCTTCACGAGCAGCCTGGTTGAAAGTCGCAACGACCTTCCCAGCGCCCATCCCAATTCTTGCTACAATACTTGTTTCAGCTTTTTGCTCTGTAATTTTTTTACTAGTATCGTAAGTTGGCTTTTCTGTTACCACAGTTGTCGCTTTTTCGTCTTCATTAGCAGCAGAAATTTGATTAAGGCCAACTGCTGACACATAGATTTCCTCGGTGATATATTGTGCTAGAGGGCCACTTTTCCCTGTAGCGACAATATTGATTGTAGGGATCCCCTTTTTAGGATAAATACCGCAGCGAAGAGTACCGCCGCAATCCACGATTGCTAAAGCAATTTCCTCATCAGGGATAGAAGTTTTAAACCCGTTAACAGCTTCCATACCGGTCAAATCAGCAATTTTATCTACAATATCTGGCTTTTCTCCGCCGCCAGTGATATAGATAAATTTATGCTTAGCCTCACTAGGTGTAATGACCAAAGGGCCTCCGAAACCACCATTTCCTTTAACAACTTTTATACTCTTATATGACATAATTTCACTCTTTCTATCAATCAAATGTTTTACTCAAGGTAACACCTTGCTGTTTTGCAACATAGGCAGTCGTAAAATCTGTTACCCATCCACCAACAAAGTTCATGATAATTCCTACAAGCATGTAACGGATTGCCAGGTCCATCTGACTTAAACCTAAAGTTTGAATTCCTGTCGCAATTCCCATCCATACAAACAATTCCCCAGGATTGATATGTGGGAATACACCATTTGAAGTATGGCAGAACTGCATCTGAGCTGCTACAAAACTAGGTTTATAATATTCTGGCAAGAAGCGTCCCATACTGATCGCCATCGGATTCCCCAGCATAAAGGCTGAAATGAAAGGTAAAATCATATAACGGCTAACAGGATTTTTGGCAGAAATCTTAGCCAAGGAATTGACCTTTTCTTCTCCCAAGAAAGCGATAAGGGTATTCATTGCAATCAATAGCATTAAGACAAGCGGTACAATATTTGTCATCCAGCTAATAAAGGTTTCTCCACCTAATTGGAAGAGTTTCATAAAACTCTCTGCAAATTTTGTAATGTGATTCATAAGGAACTCCTTTTCTTATTTTTTTTAAATAACTGTTTAATAGATAATTGTAAGTAATTCGCATAAAAGCCGAATCCCAGAAAAGAATCAGATGAACTTGTCTCTTTCTCAATACCTGCCTCATGCCAAAGATAGACTTTTCTAGCATCTTCTATGGCTGATTGCATCAACTTATTTTCTTTTCTCACAAGAGGATTATACTTGTCAAAATAATGGATGTCTTCTCCAACATAATCGTCCATATTTTGAAAACGCGCTAAGATTGTGACTCCTTGCATTTTGCTAGCTTTAAGAACCCGACCGTTTTCATCAACCGCGAACATGACAATCGTACCGGATTTTATTCTTCCGGACTTCCTGCCAATCGCTACGCGCCCCAGTTTTCGGAGCATCGTATAGGTCTTATTGAAGTCTTTGAGTTGCTGCCAGCCGAGGAACATTTGAAATATATAAGCTGCCATGACAAATACAGCGAAAATTATTAGCGAATTCATTAAAATACTCCTTTGCTCTTAGAAAATGATAGAAACTCTATCTCTGTTTCTACAGCCCTCAATGCTTCTTTTAGAGAAGGCTCTCCTGCAATTCGAAAAATGTCGTCATACAATTCCAGCAATTCACTTTCCATTTTTCTTTCGATTTCTGAGGGTATGGCGACTAGAAAGATAAATTCAATCCATTCATCTCCTTTTTGATAAGGCTCTTCTAGTTTTCCAAACATTAAAATAGTCTTTGCATAACCCTGGTTAATTGTATGGGGGAAGGCAATTCCTCCACCAAAAATGGTTGATTGCTTTTTCTCCCTATCAATTATCCGATTTCTAAAACCTTCATCAATCATCTGAAGTTTCTCTAACTCTGCAACCATATTTAGCAAGTATTGCTGATAGGTTTTTTGGGGGCTCAACCGAAGAAAACGTAAGCTGACTGTTTCTAGATTTTTTTGATGAAAAGCATTGGCCCTCTGCCATTCTTCCTGCAGCCATTGATCATCAAAAAGATGATTAACTTGAATGACTGGAGATTTAGAATCTTTATATTTTAGAGGAACTGTCGTAAAAATCGCGAAATAGTCCTGATTTAAATCCACATTAAAATCCTCTTCGGAATACTGAGTAATGTCTACATCATTTCCAAGGACTCGTCTGAGTTGCTGAATAATCATCGCAGCAGTTCCTCTTCCTGTTGTGCAAACTACAGCTATCTGCTTGCGAGAACCCTTAACAGCAGAATTTTGCTTTCTTAAAATCATTTCAAAATACAAAGCCAGATATCCAATTTCAGATAATTCCAATTCAGAACCAAAAATTGCAGATAGTTCTTCTCCAGCTATTTTTGCCATTTCAAAAGCAAAAGGATATTGAGTTTGAACCTCGCCATGAAATATATCATTAGCTTGCACATGGAAAATCAGTCGATTGATTAAGGGGCCTAGATGAGATTTGATTTCTTCAAATAATTCTTCATCATCAAAGTGAACCAACATTGTTTCTTTGACTTTCTTGACAATCCCTTGAAAAATCTTTGCAAGCTGTTCAGATTGATAAGATGTCTTGCTTAAAGTGTCAATAAAACGGACATTAAACGGAAAACACAAAAAGTCTATCTCAAACTGACTGAGGGAAATCTTATAAGTCATTTCAATATGATAGATTAATTTCTCAGCTAAAGGTGTCTCTGTTAAATCATTCCTATAGTAAGGAATAGGACAATTCAACACTCTAGATGTATGAATACGCTCCACCATAATTGAAATGGTCTTTCGAAGGAGTTCCTGTGTTTCTTTAGGGATTTTATAGTCCTGAACTAGCGTCTCCAGAAAAGAAGATGTTGCCTCAGTGAGTGTCCCTCCTTCAAAGTAAGGAGCCACTTGGTGAATATATAGCAAGCGCAAATTCAGCTCGCTCCCCAAGACCTCCAGCCCACGGTTGGGCTTTCCTGAAATAGTGATAGAGTAACTCTCTGCCAAAGATTTTACTTGTTTTAAATCCTTATTAAGGGTACTTCTACTAACACCTACTTCCTCAGCCAAGTCGTCAATAAGAAGAGGGGAGGTTGACTCAATTAAACGTTTTAGCAAATAGGCAATTCTTTTACTGGAAGAATTGAAGTCACTCTCCTGTTTTAAACTACCAGATAAAATCCTTTCCAACTCTGTATAGTCATACACTTCTAACATTAACTGATCATCTTGTGCGATAATCTGGATATTAGGAGCCAAAACATCATTTAATTGTTGGATACTCTTTTGCAAGGTTTGCAAGCTAATATCCAGTTCTGAGCGCATATCTAACAAGGAATAAGTTGGCTGCGAGACCATTTTATCTAAAATATTATACCACCGATTTACTAAGGTCAACTCTCTTCCCTACCTTCATTGTTTTAACCGCGAGTTTTACCTCCGGCAATATTTGTAGTGACACCTGTTATATAGCTAGAACGGTCTGAAATATAGAACGCTACAAGATCAGCTACTTCCCGTAGTTTCCCACTCCGTCCCAATGGAGTCGTTGAAGTTGAAGCATAACCAGCTCGAATATCTTCTACCGTCTTTCCACGGGTATAAGCAAGAGCTTCCTCGTAAGAAAGAGTTCGAAGACCCGTAGCTTCCATAATTCCTGGAGCAATTCCAACCACACGTACACCATGTTTACCAAGCTCTTTCGCCCATGAACGAGTGTAACTATAGACTGCCGCTTTCGTTGCAGCATAGGCACTTTGTCCTTCAGAACCTTCCAAGCCTGCTTCTGAAGCCATGTTCACAATTACACCTTTTCCATTTTTCACTAAAATACGTCCTACTGCCTGACTAACCAGATACAAACCTTTTTGATTAATCATTGTTACTTTTTCGAACGTCTCATCGTCCAACTCGTAAGGACCTTTAGGATTTTCTGCATCGATTAATAATCTAGGGACATTAATCCCCGCATTATTGACTACCGCATCAATATTGCCAAATCTTTCCACTATTTTGGCAACACCCTCTTCTACTTCAGAGCGAGAAGTTACATCAACTTTTACAAATAATAGGTTCGGGTGACGCAAATCGTTGTCGCTAAGATCAAAATTCGCTACATTGACTCCTAATTCCAACAATTCTTCGACGATTGCCTTACCGATCCCAGATGACGCACCCGTCACAAGAACTGTTTTGCCTTTAATGTCTAACCAATCATTCATTTTGATACCTCTCAAATTTTATTTACAAGGCAATTATACAGCGCTTCCATTAAAGAATTAAGACACTCTTTTTTACACTGTTCAAAAAAATAATAAACTAATTAAGAGGCTTGTACTAAAAAATCCACAAGAAATGAACTTGTGGATCTTTTTATATTCTAAATGAACTCAAAGCATATGAGAATCAAAGACGTGCATTCAACTCAGCCCCCAGCTCTTCAAAGCCTGGTTTCCCAAGAAGAGCAAACATGTTTTTCTTATAAGCCTCAACTCCTGGCTGGTCAAATGGATTGATACCATTCAGGTAGCCAGAAAGAGCAATAGCTAACTCAAAGAAGTAAATAGTATAGCCCAAAGTGAACTCATCTTGCTCAGGCAGGGTCACAAACATATTTGGCACTCCGCCGTCTGTGTGAGCTAACAGCACTCCATCTGTTGCTTTCTTATTGACAAAGTCAACATCTTTTCCTTGCAGATAGCCAAGGCCATCCAAGTCTTCTGCTAATTCAGGAATCAACACATTTTTGCGAGGCTTATCTACACGAATAACTGTTTCAAAGAGGATACGAGTTCCTTCTTGAATAAATTGCCCCAAAGAGTGCAGGTCTGTTGAGAAGTTGGCTGAAGTTGGGTAGATACCTTTTTGGTCTTTACCTTCTGACTCACCAGCCAGTTGCTTCCACCATTCTGAGAAGTATTGCAAAGATGGTTCGTAGTTAGCTAGAACTTCTGTCAAATAACCTTTACGGTACAAGATATTGCGTACAACTGCATATTGATATGCTTCATTTTCAGCCAACTTATCAGAAGCATAAGCCTTGCGAGCAGCATTTGCTCCTTCCATCAACTTGCTGATATCAGCCCCTGCAGCTGCGATTGGCAAGAGTCCCACTGCTGTCAATACTGTAAAACGACCACCAACACTATCAGGCACTACAAAAGTATCCCAGCCATTAGCATCTGCTTCAACCTTAACTGCACCTTTAGCGCGGTCTGTAGTTGCATAAATCCGTTTATTTGCTTCTTCCTGACCATACTTCTTAACCAAGAGTTCTTTGAAGACACGGAAAGCAATAGCAGGCTCTGTAGTTGTTCCTGACTTAGAAATAACGTTGACAGAGAAATCCTTGTCTGATACATAGTCTACCAAATCAGCCAAATAGCTTGAAGAGATAGAGTTTCCAGCATAGAGGATCTGAGGTGCCTTGCGTTCTTCTTTGCTTTGCAAGTTTACAAATGAATTATTCAAGAAATCAATAGCTGCACGTGCCCCTAAATAAGATCCTCCAATACCGATGACGATTAACACTTCACTATCAGATTGGATTTTAGCAGCCGCCTTTTGAATACGAGCAAATTCATCTTTATCATATTCTTCAGGCAAATTCAACCAGCCTGTCATTTCTGCTCCAGGACCTGTTCCGTTTCGTAGAGCATTATCTGCTGCAGTCACTTGAGGCTGCATATAATCTAATTCATGTGGTGCTACAAACTTATCCAGTACCTTTGAATAGTCAAATTTAATATGTGTCATGTTTATCCTCCAATTGTTCTTTTCTTTTATGATAACGCTTTAAGAAAAAATAAGCAAGTGCTTTTACTATTTTAAAACGTTTACATTTTTTATTCTATACTATTTTTCTAAATAAGCTAATCCTAGGATATAACTGAAAGCAATCGTTTGCGTAAGTCAACAAATTTTAGGCCTATTGAGAAGAATAATTTTGATTGACAAAGAGCTCAATATTCTAGTTAAAATTGGATGGCGGCTGAATTTATTTCAGGTCCGTTCGAACTAGATTCACTGCTCCAATATTCATCTGCGCCTTTCAGGCTTGATTGATTAAATATTGGAACCTAGTTTTCGCTTCGCTCAAACTGCGTCAATGTCTCTAAACTCATCTTCCTCCTTCGGAGTTGATTCGTTAAGAGGCATAGAAAAAGAGCACACAGCTTACTTCGCTTAGGGCTGCTGGATTCCTCCCCTGACCCGCTTCACGCAAAACTGTTGCTCCACTAATTAGTATAACACAAACTTTTGATTTTGGCTAATTTTATTTTTTCCTTCTCTGTCTGAAAAATTCCTGCATGATTTGAGCGCATTCTTCTTGGAGAACACCTGTCTCCACCTCTACTCGGTGGTTAAGGCGCTCATCTGTCAAAATATCATAAAGGCTGCCAGCTGCTCCAAACTTTTGATTTGCTGCTCCGTAAATCACATGAGGAATGCGTGCCAGACCGATTGCTCCGCTGCACATGACACATGGCTCAATAGTCACAAAAAGCGTTGTGTCCAGCAAACGCCAGCTATTTTCATGCTGATTTGCCTCTTCGATAGCCATAATCTCCGCATGCATAACAGCCCGCTGCAGCTCCTCACGTGCATTGTGACCGCGGCCAATAATCTTACCTTCTTTAACCAAGACACAGCCGATGGGAATTTCATCATGAGCTAGGGCAGTCTCCGCCTCCTTCAAAGCTTCCCTCATAAATGCTTCTTTTTCTTCAATCGTGTAATTCATCATTGCCTTTCTAAATCTATAGTCGTCTATCTCATTATACCACAAGCCTGCTGCACTTCTCAGAAAAAGTAAAAGCCACCACTTGGGTGACTTTCAGGAGATTATTATGAAAAAAGTTTAGGATTTTTAAACAAAGTTAGGAGGTCTTTGTTTATGCTGTTAGTATAAAATATATATCTTAAATGAATCTTAAGATGGAATTTTCCTACAAAAAAGCACAAGAAGCAATTTCCTTGTGCTGACTTTTTTTACAAATTAGACCAGACGCTTTCCAAGATATTGGTCTGCTCGCGGCCAGGACCGACTGAGAAGGTAGAAATGCGAACGCCAACCAACTCACTCACTCTACGAACATAGTTGCGGGCATTTTCTGGCAAGTCTTCCAGACTGCGAACACCTGTGATGTCCTCTGACCAGCCTGGCAGCTCTTCGTAAATCGGCTTGCAACGCTTGAGCTGTTCCAGACTAGCTGGGTAATGGTCAATGCGCTGACCATCCAAATCATAGGCTACACAAATCTTGACTGTATCCAGACCGCTCAAAACATCGATGGAGTTAAGCGAAAGATTGGTAATCCCTGAGACACGGCGGCTATGACGCATGACAACAGAGTCAAACCAGCCTACCCGACGCGGACGGCCAGTGGTAGTGCCATATTCGTGGCCGATATCACGAATCCGATTGCCTACTTCATCGAAAAGCTCTGTTGGGAATGGTCCATCTCCGACCCGACTGGTGTAGGCCTTGCAGACACCAACTACCTTGTCAATCTTGCTCGGACCAACACCGGAACCAATAGTCACTCCCCCCGCAACTGGGTTAGATGAAGTTACAAATGGATAAGTACCTTGGTCAATATCCAGCATAACCCCTTGAGCCCCTTCAAAGAGAACTCTCTTGCCTTGATCCAGCGCATCGTTGAGGATAACAGAAGTGTCCGTCACATACTGCTTAATTTGCTGACCATATTCATAGTATTCTTCAAAAATATCATCAAAGCTGATTGCTGTACTATCGTACAATTTCTCAAAGAGGCGGTTTTTCTCAGTTAAATTCCGCTCCAAGCGCTCTCTGAAAATATCTTTATCCAAAAGGTCAGCGATGCGGATACCGACACGAGCAGCCTTGTCCATATAGGCAGGACCGATTCCCTTGATTGTCGTCCCGATTTTATTGTCACCTTTTGCTTCTTCCTGCAGGCGATCCAGCTCGATATGGTAAGGCAGGATGACATGCGCTCGATCAGAGATACGAAGGTTATCTGTCGTCACACCTTCCTCATGCAGGTAGTTCAATTCTTTGACCAGAGATTTAGGATTGACCACCATTCCATTTCCAATGACAGAGATTTTTTCTGGGAAGAAAATCCCTGACGGAATCAGGTGCAGCTTGTACTTCTTGCCGTCAATCACGATAGTATGGCCGGCATTGTCACCACCCTGATAGCGGGCAATCACTTCGGCATTGGCTGAAAGGAAGTCTGTAATCTTCCCTTTTCCTTCATCTCCCCACTGGGTTCCTACAACAACTACTGATGTCATAATTTTGTCTGAGCTGAAGCAGCTCGTCCTTTCTTGAAAAGCAGGCAGGAATCTCACCTGCGATTATGTTTTATACCTCATTATATGAAAAATTTAACAATTTTTCAAGATGGGATCCATTCTTGATTTGCTTTTTCCCTTTTGAAAACGAATTAAATTTTCAAAAAATCTGTATTTTCTGAAATTTGTTAGTTTATTAAAAATAAAAGTTCGGAATTTTTGTAAAATCGTAGCGGAAATTTGTTTTCTTTTTCCGTTTGTAATAGACTAAAATTACTACCATAGGACGGTGAAATGATGACGATTAATCAATTATTGCAGAAACTGGATACAGCAAGCCCCATTCTCCAAGCGACCTTTGGTCTGGAGAGAGAAAATCTGCGGGTAACAACTGACGGACACTTAGCTCAAACTGCCCATCCGAGTCAGCTGGGTTCCCGCAATTTCCACCCGACCATCCAAACAGACTTCAGCGAGCAACAACTGGAACTAATTACACCTATCGCTCACTCGACTAAGGAAGCACGACGCTTGCTGGGAGCTATCAGCGATGTGGCTGGCCGCTCGATTGACCAGAATGAACGCCTCTGGCCCATGTCCATGCCACCACAGCTGACGGAAGAAGAGATTGCCATCGCTCATCTGGAAAACGACTACGAACGCCACTACCGAGAGGGTTTAGCGAAAAAATATGGCAAAAAACTACAGGCCATCTCTGGCATCCACTACAACATGGAGCTAGGAAAAGATCTGGTCACTTCTCTCTTTCAAGTCAGCTCCTACCATTCACTCAAGGACTTTAAAAATGACCTCTATCTCAAGCTGGCTCGAAACTTTCTGCGTTTCCGCTGGATTTTAACCTATCTCTACGGGGCTGCCCCTTGGGCAGAAGCCGGTTTCTACAGTCAGGAAATTTCCCAGCCTATCCGCTCTTTTCGTAACAGCGACTATGGCTATGTCAATGACGAGAATATTCAGGTATCCTACGCTTCTTTGGAACAATATATAACTGATATTGAAAACTACGTTCAGTCAGGCGAGCTCAGCGCTGAAAAAGAATTTTACTCAGCCGTTCGCTTCCGAGGACAGAAGCACAATCACGCCTATCTGGAGCAGGGTATCACCTATCTGGAATTCCGCTGCTTCGATCTCAATCCTTTTGACCATCTAGGCATCAGCCAGGAAACCTTAGATACTGTGCATCTTTTTTTACTAAGCCTGCTCTGGTTAGATGATGTAGAAAATGTAGATACGGCATTAAAAGCTGCCCACGACTTGAACCAAAAAATTGCTTGTAGCCACCCACTGACTGCCCTGCCAGATGAGGCAGACAGCTCAGCCCTGCTCCAAGCCATGGAAGAGCTCATCCAGCATTTTGAACTGCCAACTTACTACCAAAGCTTGCTTCAGCAGCTTAAGGAAGTACTACTAAATCCTCAGCTAACCCTATCTGGCCAGCTCCTGCCTCATATCCAGCAAGATTCCTTAATGGCCTTTGGACTAGACAAAGCAGAGGAGTATCACCGCTATGCTTGGACTGCTCCTTATGCCCTCAAAGGCTACGAAAATATGGAACTGTCCACCCAGATGCTGCTCTTTGATGCTATTCAGAAGGGGCTGAATGTCGACATCTTAGATGAAAACGACCAATTTCTCAAGCTTTGGCATGGTCACCATGTGGAATATGTCAAGAACAGCAATATGACCTCCAAGGATAACTATGTCATCCCTCTGGCCATGGCCAATAAAACAGTCACCAAAAAGATTTTGGCTGCAGCTGACTTTCCTGTTCCGGCTGGAGCAGAGTTTTCTTCCCTAGAGGATGGACTGGCCTACTACCCTTTGATTAAGGACCGACAAATTGTCGTCAAACCCAAGTCAACCAACTTCGGACTGGGCATCTCTATCTTCCAAGAACCAGCTAGTCTGGAATCTTATCGCAAGGCTTTGGAGATTGCTTTTTCAGAAGACACTGCTGTCTTAGTCGAAGAATTTATCGCTGGAACAGAGTACCGCTTTTTTGTCTTAGACGGTCAGTGTGAGGCAGTCCTCTTGCGAGTAGCAGCCAATGTCGTCGGAGACGGTCAGCATACTGTGAGAGAATTGGTTGCCATCAAAAATGACAATCCGCTGCGGGGCCGAGATCATCGTTCACCACTTGAAATCATTGAACTGGGCGACATTGAACTCCTTATGCTGGACCAGCAAGGCTATGGACCCGACGATATCCTGCCTGCTGGAGTCAAGGTTGACTTGCGGCGCAATTCTAACATCTCTACCGGCGGAGACTCGATCGATGTCACAGACAGCATGCACCAGTCTTATAAGGAACTTGCTGCGGACATGGCAAAGGCTATGGGAGCTTGGGCTTGTGGCGTTGACCTAATCATCCCTGACAGCTCTGCTATTTCCACAGAGGAAAATCCCAACTGTACCTGCATCGAGCTCAACTTCAATCCCTCTATGTATATGCACACCTATTGTGCTGAGGGACCGGGACAAAGCATCACCCCTAAAATACTAGCCAAACTTTTCCCAGAAATGGACTGATAAAACACGAATCGCAGGGTATTCCTTGCGATTTTTGTTTGAATATGAATACTTGAGAGAAACGAAGAAGCTTTCGTTCTAGAAACAACGCTTGCTTTATTGAGAGGAAGCAAATGCCTTCCTGAATTAAGCAAATATAAAAAATGGTCTCAATATATAAAATCATTTCAATCTTTATCCTTCAAAAACCAGCTTTTATGTTAAAATAGAGATATCACATTGAGAAGAAAGAGAAACGTCCATGTCTAGGAGAAATGATGATTCCAACCAGCAACCAGAATGGTTTAGCTGGATTTGGATACTTGTATTTGTATTTGGTTCTGGAGCTGTAGCCAGCTATCTAATTCCCATAGCTATTCTGGGGGCTATTGGATACGGACTCTATCGCCACCAAAGCCAGAAAAAAGTTCGGATTGAAGCAAAGCAAGCCAGCATTGGCCGTATTGAAGATTTAAAATCAGAGATTGGTCATGCTGACCGCCGCATTAAAGAATTGGAAGGCTACCAAGAAGATGGGGACCAAGAAAGCTATCAGAATTTAGCACTAGAAATTCTTCCCCAGCTAACCTATATCAAAAATGCTGCTAACGACCTACGGGGAGAAATTCCTACTTCGGTCTACCAGCGAATCCAGACCAAAATTCGTACTGTCACCGATGAAATCGATGAACAACTGAAAAAGATTGAACGAGAGAAAAAACGAAAAGAGGCTCAGCCTAAGAAAACTAGTCTAGAAGAGCTAGCCCCAGAATTGGTCGCTACAGTTCACAATATTCAGATTGACCATGAAGCCATTCTTCAAAAAATCTCTCAATCCGAAAGCAACAACAAGGAAGAGCTGACTGCCATTCATCAGTCCCAGATGGAGCACTACGAAGATATTTTAGAAGGCTACCTCAAAATCAAAGCTTCTCCCAAAGATTTTTACAATGCAGAGGAGCGGCTAGCCAAGGCCAAAGCTGCTATCGAGCAGTTTGACTTAGACCTAGACGAAGCGCTGCGCCAGTTAAATGAAGCTGATTTGAGGGACTTTGACATTAGCCTGCGCATCTTAGACAAGGAAAAGCAAACAGAAACTGGCCTTTAATCTATATAAACCAAAGGAGAAACTATGAGCCAAGAATTTAATTTTGACATTGATAAAATTGCCAACAATGCCATCAGCAAAAGTGATAAAACAACAGAAATCATCGAGGCCAATACGACTCAAGAAAATGGCCAGCTAACTTTTCTGGAAAAGCTGACTCCTGAGCAACAGAGTGCGATTACGGCTAAAGCCCCTCAGCTTGTGGATAATTTCGTATCGGACCAAAATGCCTTGCTAGACTTTGGCCAATCTGCTGTAGAAGAGGTCAACGGTACTGTCAATCGTATCTTAGCCGAGCAGAAAAAATTACAGATTCCCCAGGTAGATGAGCTTTTAAAAAATACCAATAAGGAACTCAATGGCTTTGTCGCAAAATATAAGGATGCTCAAGTAGCAGAACTGGACAAAAAGCCTAATTTCTTGGAAAAACTCTTCAAACAGAGCAAAAATACTCTTCAAGAATTCTATTTTGACTCACAAAATATTGAGCAGAAAATGGACGGCATGGCTGCAACAGTCGTCAAACAAGAAGATGTTCTGGCTCGCAATATTGTTTCTGCTGAAATGCTGATTGAGGATAATACCAAATCGATTGAAAACCTAGTCGGAGTTATTTCCTTTATCGAAGCTGCTCAGCAAGAATCTGGCAATCGAGCGCTCAAACTGCAGGCTGAAGTTGCTCAGTTAGATATGACAACCGTTGACTACCAAGTCAAATCGCAAGAATTAGCCCGAATGACAGAGGTGGTCAATACCTTAGAGCAGCAACATACTGAATATGTCAGCCGTCTCTATGTAGCTTGGGCGACAACGCCTCAGATGCGTAATCTGGTCAAGGTTTCCTCTGATATGCGCCAAAAACTTGGAATGCTCCGTCGCAATACCATTCCAACTATGAAACTGTCTATCGCCCAGTTAGGCATTCTCCAGCAATCCATGAAGTCTGGTCAGGTAGCTGACGCCATTTCTAATGCGAATAACGCTGCCCTGCAAATGCTCGCCGAAACGAGCAAGGAAGTCATTCCTCAGCTGGAGCGGATTTCTCAAAGTCCTACTATCGCTGTTGAGTCTGTCACTAAGCTGGCAGAAAGCCTTGTCGCACAAAACCAAGGCATTATCGAAGCTATTGATAAAGGGCGGGAAAAACGCGCTCTGCTAGAAGCCACTGTTATCCAGTCTGCAGAGACCATCAACAACTCTGTCAAACTACGTGATCAAAAGATTATCCAAGCCCTGTTGGACCAAGGCAAGGAAGCCCAGAAAGAATTAACTACAGAATAAGTAGAAGAGCCTAGGTGGCTCTTTTACTGTTTTACTTTTTAAATGATCAATACAGTCCTGTCTTCCGATTATCCCTTTAAAACAAGCAGCTTTCCAGTAGTTCTTTATTGCGCAGCTGGGCTAACCAGTTGTCAGGAATCCCTTCCAAACCATAGATGATACCAGCCAGACCGCCAGCAACTGCTGCTACTGTATCAGTGTCATCGCCTAGATTAACAGCTTTCAGGACGGTTTCCGGATAAGAAGTGCTAGTCAGCAGACACCACAGTGCTGCTTCCAAGGTATCCACCACATAGCCACTAGAGCGAATGTCGTCTTCTGCTAACTCTGCTAAAGTTTGCAAACGAGCATAGGTCGTACTAGTCTCTAAGCCTGATAGTATTTCCTCTAGTTGCTGGCCTTTTAAGAGCCTACGAGCAATATCCACATAAAGCTGGCAGGCCTCTACGGAAGTCGCATGGGCATGTGTAATACTGGAAACAGCTTCAATATCAGACCGACTAGCTGCCGTAAAGGCTAGGGGCAGAATCCGCATCAAAGAACCATTTCCATTGGAATATTCATCAGATAGACCGTGTCCCCTTGTCAATGCTTCGCGAGTCGCATTTCCTACATCGAAGGTCAAACCATCTGGTGTGTATGCTCCCTCGAAGAGCCAATTTTTAAACCTCTGCTGCATATCGGCAGGGTCAATCTTACCTTTTTCCCTGATAGAATCACAGGTCGCCAAAACAAGGCTAGTATCATCTGACCAAGTACCAGCCGGCTGCTGATGGCTGCCATAGCCCACCATCTCAATCGCTTTAAAACTGCCTCGGGTTAAAAATTCATACGGAACGCCTAATGCATCAGCTACTGCCAGACCATAGACTGCCGATTTCAAAGATTGGTTCATGTCAGCCTCCTTTGTTTTATTATACTATTTTTGATCTTAAAATTCTTCCTAACCCCAAAAGACAAGCACAGTCATGCGCTTGTTTTTCTATTTTGTGTTAAAATAAAAGGTATGGACAAAATTATCAAAACTATCTCAGAAAATGGTTCTTTCCGAGCTTATGTGCTGGATAGCACAGAGACGGTTCGGACCGCTCAAGAAAAACATCAAACTCAAGCAAGCTCTACCGTTGCACTTGGCCGCACACTGATTGCCAGTCAGATTTTAGCTGCAAATGAAAAAGGCCAGACTAAGATTACCGTCAAGATTCTCGGGACCAGCTCACTAGGCGCGATTATCACAGTGGCAGATACCGAGGGCAATGTCAAAGGCTATGTGCAAAATCCCGGTGTAGATATCAAAAAGACTGCCACCGGTGAGGTTCTAGTTGGTCCTTTTGTCGGCCAAGGAGAATTCCTCGTCATCACGGACTACGGTACAGGCAATCCTTACAACTCCATGACCCCTCTCATCTCTGGAGAAATCGGCGAAGATCTAGCCTTCTACCTGACCGAAAGCCAGCAAACACCTTCCGCAGTTGGCCTCAATGTCCTCTTGGATGAGAATGATAAAGTCAAGGTTGCTGGCGGTTTCTTGGTACAAGTTCTGCCTGGTGCCAAGGAAGCTGAAATCGCCCGCTTTGAGAAACGAATCCAAGAAATGCCCGCTATCTCAAAACTGCTGGAATCCGATGACCATATCGAAGCTCTGCTGGCTGCCATCTATGGTGATGAGCCATACAAACGCCTGTCTGAAGAGGAAATCCGCTTCCAGTGCGACTGTAGCAAAGAGCGCTTCATGAATGCCTTGGCTACCCTGCCAAAGGCTGACTTAGAAGAGATGCGTGACCAAGACCAAGGAGCTGAAATTATCTGTCAATTCTGCCAGACAGCCTATCACTTTGACCAAAATGACCTGGAGGAACTGATTCGTGACAAATCTTAATACCCCTTTTATGATTGGGAATGTTGAAATCCCCAACCGCACAGTTCTGGCGCCTATGGCCGGCGTAACCAACTCTGCTTTCCGTACCATTGCCAAAGAGCTAGGAGCAGGCCTGGTCGTCATGGAAATGGTCTCTGACAAGGGCATACAGTATAACAACGAAAAAACCCTCCACATGCTCCACATTGATGAGGGAGAAAATCCCGTTTCTATCCAGCTTTTTGGTAGCGACGAAGATAGTTTAGCACGCGCAGCGGAATTTATCCAAGAAAACACCAAGACGGATATTGTCGATATCAATATGGGCTGCCCGGTCAATAAAATTGTCAAAAACGAAGCTGGGGCTAAATGGCTCAAGGATCCTGAGAAAATCTATAAAATCATCAACAAGGTCCAGTCCGTTCTGGATATTCCTCTGACAGTCAAGATGCGGACGGGTTGGTCCGACAGCTCACTAGCTGTAGAAAATGCTCTGGCAGCTGAAGCCGCTGGAGTCTCTGCCCTGGCTATGCACGGTCGCACCCGTGAGCAAATGTATACTGGTCATGCCGACCTTGAGACCCTGCACGATGTAGCCCATGCTCTGACTAAGATTCCTTTTATCGCTAACGGTGATATCCGCAGTGTCCAAGATGCTAAACAGCGTATCGAGGAAGTCGGCGCCGATGCTGTCATGGTAGGCCGAGCTGCTATGGGAAATCCCTACCTCTTTAATCAAATCAACCATTATTTTGAAACCGGCGAAGTCCTACCAGACCTCAGCTTTGAAGATAAGATGAAAGTCGCCCATGACCACCTCTCCCGCTTGGTAAATCTCAAAGGAGAATATGTAGCTATCCGCGAATTCCGGGGCCTAGCTCCGCACTATCTGCGCGGTACTGCCGGAGCAGCCAAGCTCCGCGGTGCTATTTCACAAGCTGAAAGTCTGGCTGAAATTGAAGAACTCTTACAAATTCAAAAATAAAAACAAAAGGAAGCCAATTGGACTTCCTTTTTTGTTCTGTTTAGGGTTGAGTCACTACAACGCTTGTTACTGAGCCGTCTGCTCCTGTTGTAATCTGCAGATTGGCATTGCCTTGCCCGCTTAACTGCGCATTGTATTTGCCATCATCCAGTGTATAAGAGTAGGAAGCAATGGAATAATTATCTGTCTTTCCATCTGCAGACTGGACTGTGAATTGACCATTACCTGATACAGTCACAGTATTTCCATTGGCATCCTTCCAAGTACCAGCAGCCGCTGAGAAATCCCCATCCACCATAGTCAAGACACCTTTATAGCGAGCATTGCTGGCTGCCTGTTTATTCTGAAGCTGGCGATTGCTTTCGGGTGCTTGGGCTGGTTGAGTTGCTTGATTCTGAGTGTTTTGTCGACCTGAGGCTTGCTGTGGCTGCGTTTGTTGGACTTGAGGAGCTTCGACAGTAGACTGTTGCTGACTGGCAGGAGCTTGGGCTTGTCCAGGCTGGCTAACTGCTCCTTCTGAAGAAGCGCTATTGCTAACCTTAGGAGAAGCGCTGACCTTACTGGATGACGCAGCTTTTGAGCTAGAAGAAGCTTGAACAGTCTTGCTAGAACTAGCACTTGTTGCACTTTCTTCTTTCTTACCACATGCCCCTAAAAGCAAACTAGAAGCCAGAACTGCAGCCGCCATCATTTTTGTATAAGTACGTGTTTTCATCTTTTGTCTCCTTGTAACATTAAGAAATCTTTTTGTAACATTATTGTAACACTGTAATTTTTCTATGTCAATCATTTATGCAAAATTCTTAAAAAATTTTTTTACTCAAGCGAAGTTCTGTTTCTCAATCTGTTTCTTTTGTCATGAGAAACTCGCTCCTACATATCTATTCGTAATTAAAAACGAAAAAACAGGACAAATCTGTCCTGCAAGAGAAATATATAATCAACTTTCTTTAATCTGATTTTTCTACCTTCAGCCGATACACTTTTCTCGGCTTCTTCTTTGGCACGCGCTTAACGCCTGCCTCCTCTAGGTATTCTCCAAATTTCACTAGAAAATTATTGCTGACAATAGGTCGTTTAGGCGTGATGAGATTGACCAACTCAGTCCCTTCATAAACAGTAAACGGTGATTCCAGCAGATGGAGAAAAGTTGGATTCCAGTCCAGTCGTCCCTGAATCCGCTTGATAGATTCCAGCAGGATTTGGTAGTGGTCAAAGGCAAAATCCTCTGCTGTCAGGAGCCGCTCACCGTCTCTAAAACTCCTTGTCTTAAAATCTACATCAAGAAAGGTGACTTCCTTGGCATCATCGCCAGCTTGTACTTGGTCTACTGCTATGGCCGGCAGATAGACCAGATGGGCAATAGTGATGACCCAACCTCGCGGATCACGCCCAGGAGTAGATACCGTCATCAGCTGCTCCACCTTTTCCAGCGGTATCTCCAGCCCCACCTCTTCCTTGACTTCCCGAATGCAGGCCTGATAGGCATCCTCATGCTTGTCTACAAAACCTCCGACCAAAGCATATTTATTTTGATAAGGGTGGGCCTTGCGCTTGATGACCAAGAGTTTTATCTGACCTTCTACGAAGCAGTATGCCACCATATCTGCTGTTACGCTGGGCGTCTCGTACTTTGGCAAATCCTGTGTCTTGTACCATGCCAAAAAGGCGGACTCATCCGCCATGGTTTCATAGTACTCTTTTTCCGACATTCCCGCTGGGATATCCTGTTTGGTCATGAGTTTCTTCCTTTCCTAAGCTATCTTTTTCTATCAAAAATCTCAAGCCTTGGTCTAAGCTTTCTTCACCGCCTTGGTCCACTGATACCATCCGACGATACTATTGAGGGTATAAACCCAGTACATAGCCTGGATATGAAGGTTGCTACCCCACCAGAGATAAATACTGAAGAGATTGGTCGCAATCCAGAAAAGCCATTGCTCGCGATAGAGACCAGTCATAAGAAGCTGACCGATACCATTGGTCGCATCTGTCACACTATCACGGAAAGGCCGGTGACTGTGAATGCTCTTATAGGCGAAGCCCATACCAATCCAAATCAAGGCAGTCAAGGCCAAATATTTAAGCCAGCCACGCCAGTCTAACTTCTTAGCTTCAAAATGAGATGGCTCTTCCTTATCTTGTTCATTGACCCGGTTGGACAGCCAAGTATAAAGGCCAATCGGCTGCATGATAAAGAAGTAGACTGTAGTCAGCACTTCTCCATAAAAACTAGCATTGAAGGACAATATAAGGTAAATTGCCGAATTAACCGCTCCAAAGAGGTAATTGCTGGCCCGTCCCTCGGCTACTAGAATAACGCAAACGATGCCTGTCCAGGAAGCAAAGAGTCCCAGCCAGTCATGCTGCTTCTGACCACTGGTAAACTCCAGAATGAAAGGCAGACTGGAAAGAGCAAGCAAGTAGAGCCATTGAGTCAAGCTACGCCCGCCAAATAAATCCTGCCAGAACAATTTCGCTATGCCGCTAAAACCTTGTTTTTTAGCTGCGACACAGACATTGCGGAAATTCTGAACAAAGGTTTGAGATTTTTGTTTCAGTCCTGCGTAGAGAGTCGCAGGAGAGAGTTTTTGATTTTTTACTACCATTCTATTTTACCACTTTCTTTTTTAATCTGCTTGATAAATCATGTTGATCGCTTCTTTGGCCGCCTGATAATTGTCCAAATAACTGCCAGCCAGATAGACCGTCGGAATATGAGCCAAGCACTGCTCTTTCAGCTTTTTCAGATAGCTTGAAAAATCACTGCGTATAGCCTCGTCTGCCATACTCATATCGCGAAAGCCATCGTTGACATAGGCCCCAACCGGCTCAGCAAAGAGAATCAAATCCCATTTTTCCTTGGACAAAATGCTGGCAAAGAGATTGTCAAAAGTATCTGTTTCCCCGTCTTGAACCGGACTTTCTTTCAGATAGTAATCATAGTAAGCCTTGGTTACCAGCGAATTTGTATCAGCCACGACCAGACCTCGATTGGCGCTGCTGTCAATCAAGCGGGAGGTCTGAGCATATTGTCCTAAGAGCAGATAATAGTAGTCTTTGGGAGTCAGCTCATCGTCTCGCACATTGTTTTGAATCTGGTATTCCCGAGCATATTCTAGACTAACCGGAGCATCATAGTAGCGAGCCAAATCCTTAGCCAAGGTCGTTTTACCATTGCTGGCGCTACCCATAATCAGCACTTTCTTGGTAAAGTGACGGCGGAAAGGTTGGGCGATATATTTCCAATAACGACTAGAATTTTCCCGAATCATGGTAGCTGAGATACCAAACTGGCGCTCCTGCAAAGAAGTTTTGAAGTCACGCTTTTCTAACTCCTCCTGATAGTCAGCCTCTCCGACAAAGAAAATCAGTTCCTCGCGTTCTGAATCATAGCCCACCAACTCCAATAAAGCCGGCAGCCACTTGTCCCAACCCAGAGGATAGCGAGGAAAAGAAGTTTCGTCCAGTTTGTAAACCTGGGTCAATTCATCATCTGCGAAAGTCTCCCGCGTATATCGAAAACGCTTCTGCAGAGACAGACCCACTTCCTGCCCACGGTCTCCCTGATAACCAGAAACCACCACGCGCACCTTATCATAAGAACGCTTAGCCTTCTGAATCAAATCAATATGCCCTTGATGCAAGGGAGCAAAGGTTCCAAATACGATTGCAATTTTTTCTTTCATAGGTCTATCCTTTTTATTGTTTTTTATATTTTTGCTCTTTCTATGTTTTTATTATAAACTATATTTTTATTTTGTCAATACTTTTTTATAAAATTTTATAAAAATATTTTCAGGCACTTTAAAACTGTATCAAGGGCACAAAAAAGAACCTAATGCCTTGAGCATCAGATTCTTTTTATAAAAGATTTATTGCTGATAGACTTCTTGGTAGAATTCCAGCTTGTCTCCATCCTTGACAGTGATTTGATTGGCTGCCTTAGGAGCCATTTCTCCGTTGACCTTAAACATCCAGTAGAGGCCCTTTGCTTCATCCTGAGCATGACCGTCAATAGAAGTGATAAAACCATCTTTTTCTTCGACCTTATAGGCCTTCTTCAAAGCATCCATAGCTGTCTTTCCTTCTGCAACAGCCACCGTTTTCTCGCTCTTCTCCTGACCTTCTGGTGCAATACTGATGCTGATTTTCAGTTCCTTTTTGACAGAAGAATCAGCTGAGCTAGAGCTTTTGTCAGTATTGGTCTGGCTGCTGCCGCAACCAACAAGGAGAAGGGCCAAAGCAAGTGTGAGCAAACTAAAGATTTTTTTCATTATAGAGCCTCCTTAAAATAGGGTACAAGAGTGGGTAAAAAAACAAAGTGGACAGCCCATGCGCTATATTGAAGGTCAAAGCGTTGATAATCGCATAAGACCACCAGTGATAGTTGTACAGCAAGGCTGTCAGTGTATCGATGGTAATGCCATAGCCAAAGGATAGGAGAGCTGCTGCTATTCCCTGTCCCACTAGATTTAACCGAGGATAGAGCAGCCGCCAAAGGCAAAGAATCAGTCCAAAGGACAGCAACTGAAAGAGGACGATCGGACTCATTCCCAAAAGAAAGGCTGATGTAAACATCGTCACAGCCATCACTAGAAGTGAAGTCTGCAAATCCTCAAAGATAACTATCAGGAAAAAGATAGCTGAGATAGGCTGCACATTGGGTAAAAAGGAAAATGCATAGCGAAAGGCCACACATAGAGCCGATAGGATGGCAATTTTAGCCATTTTACGAGCGGACAAAGGTACCTCCTTTCTAATTGAGTGAATAAGAGAAGTTGGACTAGGTATGCAGCTCAACAGCATCCCAGTCTTGGGCCGTATCCAGCCCCAACAGCCAGTCAAGGCCAGACCGTCTCTCCAGAACAACACTTTCATCAAGGCCTGCCGGTGCTGGCTGGTCATGAATCCGAGCATCGACACAGGCCCAGTGATAACGATAAATCAAATCATCCTCATTCAGTAACTCTTCTAAGCTGCGCGGTTGGCATTTTCCCAGAAATTCCTGAAAGTCAACCGCACTAGCGACTGCGTCAATAGCAGCATCACAATCACAAATCTTATCTGGAAACGGCAAAGCATCTACTAGACCCAAGTACCAAATCAAGGACCAATAGGCCTCGTATTTCCAAACCATATTGATGATAGCTGCCGGGTCGGCACGATCTTCCAAGACTGCCCTTTCTTTGGGCGTCAACTCTTCCTGCACCCCGTATTGCTGCAGTTTATCCTGCAGCCACTGGCGGCTCTCCTCATTATAATTATTATTTTCGATATCCAAGGCCGCCTGAATAATCAAGAGGCTGGTAATAGCTCGACGCGCAATTTCTTCTAGCGAGCGCGGCCGCACCTGCTCAGCACTTTCGATGACCGGCAAATGCTCAATGTAAGGAATACCTTCCTTTTTCAACCGCTGGATACTAGCCGCCTTGCGCTCTTCTGGTGTTTTCAATTTGGCTTTCTTGCCAGCAAACAAATCTTTAAAAAACGACATCTCAGCCTCCAATCCTTCAATTTCCAGTTTTATTGAATGATGAAATAACTGTTCGGTATCTATAGGTATGCTTGCCATACGTGATTAATCTCGAGCATACAATTTCCCATTGCAAGGTTTCGCTTTTTATGCGACTTCGAACTTGAGTTGGCCAGCTTTGACCCCGACCTTAAGAGTCTGACCATTCGTCAAATCTCCTGTCAAGAGGAGCTCAGACAGCTTGTCCTCTACCTGGGTCTGCAGAGTTCGGCGCAATGGCCGTGCACCCATTTCCACATCGTAGCCTTCCTGAGCCAGCAGCTTAAGAGCACTAGCCTGAAACTTCAGCTCAATTCCCTTCTCAGCAAGACTGGCAATGAGCGGTTTGACCATAACCTTGACCACCTCCTGCATATCTTCTGCAGATAAGCTGTGGAAGACTACCTTCTCATCGATACGGTTGATAAACTCTGGTCTATATGCTTTCTTGAGTTCTTCCAGCATCCGTTTTTCCATATTGGCATGGTCCAAGCGAATATCCCGCGCCCCAAAGCCCACCATCTTATCATCCCGCAAACTGGTCGCCCCCAGATTGCTGGTCATGATAATAATCGTGTTGGAGAAGTCCACCTTGCGGCCCTTACTGTCAGTCAACTGACCATCATCCAAAACCTGCAGGAGAACATTGAAAATATCCGGATGCGCCTTTTCCACCTCGTCAAAGAGTAGGACAGAATAAGGTCTGTTGCGCACCTTCTCCGTCAGCTCTCCTCCCTCTTCATAGCCTACATAACCTGGAGGAGCTCCGTTGAGGCGGCTAGCCGCGAATTTCTCCATGTACTCACTCATATCAAAGCGGATGAGGGCAGATTCGTCATCAAAGAGACTTTCGGCCAAGGCCTTGGCTAGCTCTGTCTTCCCGACTCCTGTCGGACCTAGGAACATAAAGGACCCAATTGGCCGCTTGCTGCTGCGGATACCAGACTGATTGCGTCGGATAGCTCGGCTGATAGCTGAAATCGCCTCGTCCTGCCCAATCACGCGTTTATGCAGTTCTGTTTCCAAATTGAGGTATTTCTTCGCATCTGTCTGAGTCAGCTTCTGCACTGGAATACCAGACAAACCGCTAAGGGTCGCCAAGACATCGTCTTCTTCCACTTTCAGCTTATAAAGCTTGGGTTGCTGCTCTTGCTCAAGCAACTTCGAGACTTTTTTGAAATCCGCTGCCATCAAGGCTTGATCCACTGGAGTCAAATCCGACTGCTCGTAATTCTGCGGTCCTCTGTTCTGGACTGTCGCACTAGCCTCGTCCAAAAGATCAATGGCAGAGTCTGGCAGATGCTTGCTAGTCAGATAGCGATGGGCATATTTCACCGCCGTCTCAATAGCCTGATCACTAATCTGCACCTTGTGATGGTCCTCATAGCTCTTTCTCAGACCTTGTAAAATAGCAATGCTATCAGCTACATTAGGCTCTTCTATGCTGACCTTGGCAAAACGCCTAGAAAGAGCAGCATCTTTTTCAATATGTTTCTGATACTCTTCCTGCGTCGTAGCACCAACTGTCCGCAGAGTTCCGCGAGCCAGAGCCGGTTTCAGGATATTGGCCGCATCCAAGGTCGAGTCAATACCGCTGCCAGAGCCCATGATAGTATGCAACTCATCGATGAAAAGAATAACATGACCATCTTCTTCAATGTCATTGATGATGTTATTCATTCGCTCCTCGAAATCTCCGCGAAAGCGAGTGCCAGCGACTACATTCATCAAGTCCAGCTCCAAAACCCGCATCTTGGAAAGTTCAGCAGGAACCTGACCAGCTGCTACACGCTGGGCCAGACCTAAAGCCAGAGCTGTCTTACCAACCCCAGCATCTCCAACTAGCACTGGATTGTTTTTAGTCTTGCGACTAAGAATCTGAACTATCCGTGAAATTTCTTGATCGCGGCCAATGACGGGCTCCAATCGGCCATCTCTAGCCAGCTCCGTCAAATCACGAGTGTAGTCTTCTAGCCCCCCGCTGGTAGAAGCTGGCATCCCCATCATATTAGCCATGGTCTGCTTGGCTGCCATTACTCCCTTATTCAGACTGCGAATAGCCTTGATATCTTCCTTGCCCCAGCCAGCTCGCTGCTCCAAGACCTTTCGCAAATCACTGATTTTCGGTCCCTGCTCCTTATCATCGTAGCTAAAGCCGGTAAATTCCAGAATACGAGAGGCCAAGGTCCCCCGGTCAAATAGCATGGCCAGCAGCACATGCTCAGTACCTACATGCTTAGCCCGAACAGCTTCTGCAATCTGCCCCGCCTCCTCAAACAACTCCTCTAAGCGATAAGAAAAAGGCAGCAGCTCAAAGTGACCGTCTTTCTGATAAGCCTGACCAGTAATCTGAAAAGCCGCTTCTTCAAATCCATCCACTTCCACAGGAAACTCATTGAGGACTGAGCCAGCAACGCTGTAGGGATTATTAGCCAGAGCAATCAGCAGATGCCATGATTCCAGATAATCTGTTGTAAAATGGCCGGCCAAGAGCTGGGCTGCTTCCAAGCTTTCTATTAAGGCTTTTGAGTATTTCATTTATGATTCCATTCCTTTTCTGTCTAGTTGTTGTAAAATCTTTTTTAATATCCGGGCACGAATCACCGCAGCTCCATCGCCCAAAATCGAGTCCGATGCTGTTGACAAGATTAGATTGCCCTCACGTTCAGTCATAATCTTCTCATCAAAAAGAAGCTGAATAACATCTGTGAAAACCTGCTGGCTGACACGCTCTCCCACACTGTCGTACAGGCCGCAAAGCATCTGATGCCGGTCGGAAAATTCAATCTTTCCAATTCGAATATAGCCGCCACCGCCACGCTTACTCTCAACGATATAGCCCCGACTTTCCGTAAAACGCGTCTTAATCACATAGTTAATCTGACTGGGAACCACCTGAAAAACATCAGCCAGTTCACTGCGTTTCAATTCAACCATCCCAGCCTGAGCCAGAATAGACTTGATATATGCTTCAATACTGTCCGATGTGTTTTTTGCACCCATGACTTCCCTTTCCAGTTGAGAATTTCAGAATAAATTTCTTTTTTCCTTGTTTCTCTAACATTGACTATCTTTGACTAATATTATACCGGAAAAATCTCTATTTTAAAAGAAAAAGGGATGACTGAAAGGTCTGACAATTCAAACTAGTGAAAAAGCTTTGTCAGGCTTGTGTAACCGCTTGCTTTTTGCTTTTAAAGCGTTATAATATAGGTGGAAATCCACAAGGAAAAGACAGGCAGAAACTCCTGCCTGCCAACTATCATCTAAACAAGGAGGATAATCCAATGAAAATGGATTGGCTCAACTATTCTCGTCATGTACTCAAATGGCTCTTTGCAGCTCTGAGTATTTTCACCATCTTTTCTGCTGACTATGTTGATATTCCTATCGGAGCTCTCATCGCCTGTCTTTATGCTCCCCTGCTCTTCGAACAGGAGCTGATCAGCAACCGAGTCAAATGGTATAGCTTTCTAATCATGATGATGGTTACTCTTCCCCTTCTGTTTATTACCAAAGTCTATCAGTTTAGCCTAACTTACCCCCAAACAACAGCTCTTCTCTTCATATTGGTAGTCTTGATTTTTACCAATGGCTTGATTGCTCATAAGGAAGAAAGAGAAAAAGCAGCTAAGTGATGCTGCTCACCATTCTAAACTTGATGTTTCAAAATGCTACAAACAAAAGGCCTGAGGCAAATTCTCAGACCTTTTTATCATTCTATTTCTAAGCTAAAAACGATTAGTTTTGACCAAGAGCAGCAGCCATTGTTGCAGCTACTTCGTTTTCAAAGTCGTTAGCAGCTTTCTCGATACCTTCACCAACTTCAAAGCGAGCGAACTCAACTACTGAAGCATTTACTGATTCAAGGTAAGCTTCAACTGTCTTGCTGTCGTCCATGATATAGACTTGTGCAAGAAGTGTGTAAGCTTGGTCAACTTTAGTGTTGTCAAGCATGAAGCGATCCATTTTACCTGGGATGATCTTGTCCCAGATCTTTTCTGGTTTGCCTTCTGCAGCCAATTCAGCCTTGATGTCTTCTTCAGCTTGAGCAACAACTGCATCAGTCAATTGAGCTTTAGAACCGTATTTCAAGTGTGGAAGAGCTGGTTTACCAACCATTGCACGGCTTTCGTTGTCTTGATCGATGACATGGTTCAATTGAGCCAATTCATCTTTAACAAATTGCTCATCCAATTCTTTGTATGAAAGAACAGTTGGTTTCATCGCAGCGATGTGCATAGAGATTTGCTTAGCAAGAGCATCGTCTCCACCGTCAACAACTGAGATAACTCCGATACGGCCACCGTTGTGTTGGTAAGCACCAAAGTGTTGAGCATCTGTCTTTTCAATCAAAGCAAAGCGACGGAAGGAGATTTTTTCTCCAATAGTTGCAGTTGCGGATACATATGCAGCTTCAAGAGTTTCACCTGAAGGCATTGTCAAAGCAAGAGCTTCTTCGTTGTTAGCTGGTTTGCCTTCAGCGATTACTTTAGCTGTTGCGTTTACCAAGTCAACAAATTGAGCGTTTTTCGCAACGAAGTCAGTTTCAGCATTCACTTCAACAACAGCTGCAACATTACCGTTTACGTAAACACCTGTCAGACCTTCAGCGGCAACACGGTCAGCTTTCTTAGCTGCTTTTGCCATACCTTTTTCACGAAGCAATTCAATCGCTTTTTCGATGTCACCATCTGTTTCAACAAGTGCTTTCTTAGCGTCCATGACACCAGCACCAGATTTTTCACGCAATTCTTTGACAAGCTTAGCTGTAATTTCTGCCATTTTTCTTCTCCTATTTTTTAATGTAAATAAAGGAGCTGGGCTGAGCCCTGCCCCTTTAGGTTAGTTTACTGATTATTCGTTTGAACCTTCAACAACTTCAACGATTTCTTCGATAGAATCTGCTTGAGTTTCAGTTTCAGCCAATTCTGCTTCTACTGATTCAACGCTATCTTCACCTTGACGGCCTTCGATAACAGCATCAGCCATTTTCGCAGTGATCAATTTAACCGCACGGATTGCATCGTCGTTCGCTGGGATAATCACATCGATATCATCAGGATCAGTGTTAGTATCAACCATGGCAACCACTGGGATACCTAATTTCTTAGCTTCCTTAACAGCGATTTGCTCTTTATGAGGGTCAACTACGTACATGACGTCTGGGATGCGAGGCATATCTTCGATACCGCCCAAGAATTTTTCAAGACGAGCACGTTGTTTGTTGAGAAGAGCGACTTCTTTCTTAGGAAGAACTTCGAAAGTTCCGTCTTCTTCCATGCGTTTGATTTCTTTCAAACGAGCTACACGTTTTTGGATAGTAGACCAGTTTGTAAGAGTTCCACCCAACCAACGGTGGTTGATGAAATATTGACCTGAACGTTCTGCTTCTTCTTTCACAGCGTCAGCAGCTTGCTTTTTAGTACCAACGAAGAGGATAACTGCATCGTTAGCAGCAGCATCACGCATAAAGTCGTAAGCTTGGTCAGCATACTTTACAGTTTGCTGCAAGTCGATTACGTGGATACCGTTACGCTCAGTGAAGATGTACTTAGCCATCTTAGGGTTCCAGCGACGAGTTTGGTGACCAAAGTGAACACCAGCCTCAAGAAGTTGTTTCATTGAAATTACTGCCATGAGTAAATTCTCCTTTTTGTTTTTTTCCTCTTTTAGATTTCAGCTCGCAGGACCACCCGAGGGCAACAGTCCCACAATTCATCTAAAATGAGTATTTTGCCATTTACACGGCGACCTCTATTATAACAAAAGCGCAGCTCTTTGACAAGGCATTTACCAGATTTTCTTCCGCTAGCCACTATTCCCACTTCTCAGCAGAACATTTATTCTCCAAATTGTTCAGAATAGGAACATCTAATATTTTCTGCTTTGACTATGAAAGACTCTTGACGAAAACAAGTATTTACGATAGAATAATAAGAGTTGCGGCGGTATAGCCAAGTGGTAAGGCACGGCTCTGCAAAAGCTTGATCGTCGGTTCAAATCCGTCTACCGCCTTCATAGATATATTTCCAGAAGCCCACCAAAGGGCTTTTTTATTGCATTTCCTATTGTTTCTAGCAAACTTTGCTGATATAATATTATAAAAATATCATTCATCATCAGCGAAAGGAAAAAAGATTGATTATGAAAAAAGTTAGCTTCTATGCCCTCAGCCTTCTCTCTCTGCTAGCTCTCTCAGCCTGCATGCCTGCCAAGCAGACGCAGCAAAGAAAAAAGACGCCTAGCTCCCTCAAAGCTTCGAAAAGTTCAACCTCAACAAAGGAATCTAGCAAAAAAAGTTCCTCTTCTAGTGAAGATGATGAAGACTACTCTACTTCTTCTAGCTCTAATACTCGCAAGGACCCTAATGCTCAAATCAGCCTAATTGATCAGGGAGAGGCTCTGGAAGCTCTTGGGGATATCCCTGAAATTCCAAAATGGGCTGAATTTAAAACCATAAAAGTTGAGTCCCTTATAGGATCTGCTGGTCCTACTCCCAGCACCAAAGATGAGGTTGTCAGCAAAATGGGACCCGCTGACTCAGATATGGGAAGTGGCGGCTTTTGGCGAGGAACTGATTACAGCATCTTGATAAGTTTTAGTGACCAGGGAGCAGTAACTACCAAGACAGCCAGCCTACCTAATCCTAAGAAAATCAACAATCTCAAGGATGTGCAACCTGGGATGTCCGCGCAGGAGGTCGTTGCTAAACATGGACGCCCAGAAACAATCGCAGTCTTTGGCCACTCAACTGTTTTTGGATGGAAAGGTCAAGATGGCAAAGATTACAGCGTCATGTTCGATCAAGATAAAGTCTATCAGATTGTTGAACCGTAAAATGTAAATTTGCTATTTTAAACTTTAGATTTTATAGAACTCTATTAATTTCTCTACCCAGAACAATCAAATCGTTGGGGTAATGTCTACCTATCAAATGAAACAAACTAAAGACATTATTGACTCCGTCATTAAGGATAAGTAATCTCACACTTCGTTCCAAAAACACAAAAATCCAAGACTGAAAAAGTCTTGGATTTTATTTTTGACGAGGATAGCGGCTTCGTCAATTAAAGCTCTGCAATTTGGCTAAGATTAACTTCGGCCACGGTGTCATTACCAAACATGGAAATAATCATCTTGACTTTGTTATTATCAATCTCCGTAATCTTACCTGTATAGTCAGTAAAGGCACCATCGATGATTCGAACGGTATCCCCAACCTTGACATCCAAGTCAAATTCCTGCACTGTTTGACCCATGGAGATGAGAATGTTGCGAATCTCTTCTTCCAAGAGCGGCGTTGGTTTAGAGCGGTTTCCGTGTGACCCGACAAATCCTGTTACATTCGGAGTGTTCCGCACGACAAACCAAGCTTCATCTGTCATGACCATTTCCACCAAAACATAACCAGGGAAGCGATTTTCTTCGATTTCCTTGGTCTTGCCATTTTTCTCTACTTGCACGGTCTGAGTAGGGATTTCCACGCGCAAGATATTTTCCAGCATATTATAAGTCTGAGCGCGCTGCAAAAGATTTTCTTTTACCTTGTTTTCATAGCCTGAATAGGTCTGCAGTACAAACCAACCTTTGTCAAAACTATCCATGAGTTCATCCTTTCCTAAATAAAAAAGCCTGCGGGCTTCTGCTTCTTTCTAGCCCTATTATACCATAATTTCCTCAAATGCAAAGGAATTTAATAACTATTTTCCTGACAAATCAAAGTCTTGCAATTCTGCCCAAAAATTCTTGAATCAGCGTTGTCTAGTATGAGAAATTTTTATTTCAAACGATGAATTATAGATAGATTTGATTTTTTTGAAATTGTCGGCGCGTAAATAAGGACATACGCCAAAAATCCCACCTACTCACAATAGGTGGGACTTTGAATGATATGGCTGCCGCAAGATTCTTCTCTATTTCTACTTCAGTTGTTAAGAGAAAATATTCAGAATCTGGAATAGACCGCTTGCCACTACTTTGTCAAAGATATAGATGATCACTACAAAGAATGCAGTGTATTCCATGACAGAGATAAAATCTGTCCATCTTTCTTTTCGGGTAGGCCAAGTTGTATCTTTCAATAGTTTAAAAACATCTTTAAAGAATTTCACAACAATCTCCTATCTAGTTTCTTTATGCAGGGTGTATTTACTGCAATGCTTACAAAATTTATTAACTTCTAAACGCGTTGGTTTTGGAGTGCTACTGAGCTTAACCGAGTAGTTCCTAGAACCACAGACTGTACACGCTAGACTCGCTTTTTTTAATGCCATAACGCCTCCATCTTTCTTATTATAGCAGGATTCTATACTTTTGACAAGCCGTTCAGCTCTTTTAAATCCTATTGAAACCAGCTGGTAACAGTATCCCAAAGGTTTTTCGCTTTCTCAGGAATACCAGTGTCATCAATGGCTTTCTTGGCTTCATCCACCAGATTTTGAGCTCGGTCCTGAACGTCCTGCAGGAAGTCTTTGTTTTCAGTTGTAGTTCCCGTTTCTTCGGTACCATAGGTGTCCACAGGGGCAATGCCGTTGGCAGCATAGGCATTCTTCTGCCCTTCAAAGGAAGTTCCGTCTGTATATGGCAGGATGCTATTGGCAACATTTCGGAAAACCGCCGAGGCTTCATTCGCACTGGTCCCAGTTAGATAGTGGGTTTCATCAGTTTTTGGAAAGCCTAGCCACTGGCTGATAACCACATCCGGCGTATAACCAATAACCCATTGATCACCAGATAGATCTGGGTTAAAGTCCGTTTCAGTCGTACCGGTCTTACCAGCCATAGTATAGCCATACGGAGCCGCATAGATACCTGTACCGTTCGAGAAAGTCCCCAGCATCATGCTGTTCATCTTGTCAGTCGTTGAGCTATTGAGAACTCGGGTAGAGGTTTGGCGATGGGTCTTGACAACCTGACCGCTGGCATTTTCAATTTTTGTAATGAGATGGGCATCATTCATCACACCGCCGTTGGCAAAGACTGAATATGCCTGCGCCATCTGCATTGGATTGGTTGTAACTCCGCTTCCTAGCGCTACTCCCAAAGTCTTATCAACCTTGTCCATATTCAGACCAAACTTTTTCCCGTACTCAAAAGCCTTGTTAATGCCTAACTCATCTACAGTTGAAACAGCTGGAATGTTCAGAGATTCTGCCAAGGCTTGATACATTGGAACTTTAGGTGAGCTTTGGATATTGCCGTAGTTGTTAATGGTATAGTCGCCAAAGGTGGTTCTGGTATTATCCAGCTCCTTATCTGTCGGCCAACCAGCAGCTACGGCCGGACTGTAAGCAACCAAAGGCTTGATTGTAGAACCCGGGCTACGAGAGGACTGGGTTGCATAGTTAAAGCTTCTGAAGGTCGAGCCTTCTGCACTATTGACTCGTCCAACTAATGCCCGCACACCGCCAGTTTTTGGATCCAAGGCAACACTGCCCGATTCAGCCATAGTGCCATCTTCTGCTACAGGAAAGAGAGAGACATTGCTGTAAATAACCTGCATGCTGGCTTGGTAGTTCTGATCCAATTCAGTATAAATGCGATAGCCATTATTAACAATCTCTTCTTCTGTCAAGCCGTAGTCATTGACTGCTTCATTGATAACCGCATCGAAATAGGATGGATAGCGATAGTCTTCTGACTTACCGGCATAAGCATCAACCAGCTGGCCACCGATTCCTACAGCGGCAGCCTGATCGGCCGTCCCCTGATCAATAAAGCCTGCAGCAACCATATTTTGCAGCACCGTATCGCGGCGATTGGTCGCATTTTCAACCGAGTACAGGGGATTATAAATCTCTGGTCCCTTGAGCATACCAGCCAGAACAGCCGACTGGTCCAGACTGAGCTGACTAGCCGAAACTCCGAAATATTTCTTAGAGGCATCCTCCACACCCCAGACCCCATTTCCAAAATAGGAATTATTGAGGTACATGGTCAGGATTTCCTGCTTGCTGTATTTCTTATTAATTTCCAGAGCCAGGAAAAATTCCTTGGCTTTCCGTTCGATGGTCTGGTCCTGAGACAGATAAGCATTTTTGGCCAACTGCTGGGTAATGGTAGAACCCCCACCAGAGCGACCAGCTGTCAAAATGGCCAAGATAAAACGACTGTAGTTAATCCCGCCATTCTCATAGAAAGTCCGGTCCTCTGTCGCGATGACAGCATTCTGCAGGTCTTGACTAATCTCGGTCAGCTCAACATAAGTTCCTTTCTGACCAGACAGACTTCCCGCTTCATTACCATCCTTGTCAAAGATGAGCGTGGTAGCTTTGAGGGCATTCTGCAAATCCTTGACATTGGTCGTCTTAGCCACATAAAAGAGATAGCCGCCGACCACCAGACCAAAGGTCAAGCCGAGAATCAGGAATATCTTGGTCAGATGAAACCTGCGCCAAAAACGACGGATAGGATGCTGAGAGAGAGGTTTCTTCTTGGTCTTGCCCGAACGGCTGAGACCAGACTCAGCCTGCTCTTCTGTCAGCTCTACCTCCTCTGCTGCTTCTTTTTGAGGTTTCTGTATAGTAAAATAATCTACTAACTTTTCAAACAAATCTTTTAAATTCTTCATAAACCTTATTTTATCACCTTATTTAGGTGCAGACAAGAAAGTACCCTATTTCCTGTATGATTTTTAGTTATTTTTAAGAAAAAGAGTATATTAAATAGCCTTTTAAAAGCCTCTGCAGCAAGTCTTATCCGACACTGCCTATTTCCAAAGTTCTAGCTTTCTGCTACAATAAATGTATGAAATTTACACTGACTATCCCAGATGGACTGCCTGCCATGACAGTCAAAGAGCTGCTGGAAGAACAATTTCTCATTCCACGAAAAATTCGGCACTTTCTGCGGACCAAGAAGCATGTGTCTGTCAACGGTCTAAGTATCAATTGGCAGACTGTAGTCAAACCTGGAGATGATATCCGCCTGATATTTGATGAAGAGGATTATCCTCAAAAGACAATCTTGTTTGGAAATGGCGAACTCGTAGAAGAGCTCTATCAGGACCAGAACCTCATTATCGTCAATAAACCTGAGGGTATGAAAACCCATGCTAATGAACCAACAGAGCTAGCCCTGCTTAATCATGTTTCTGCCTATGTCGGTGAGACTTGCTATGTCATTCACCGGCTGGATAAAGAAACCAGCGGTGCTGTCCTCTTTGCCAAGAATCCCTTTGTCCTGCCCATCCTCAATCGGCTGCTGGAAAAGCGAGAAATCAGCCGCGAATATTGGGCTCTGGTCCAAGGCAAGTTCCCAAGCAAAAAGCTTATCTATAAAGACAAGATTGGCCGCGACCGCCATGACCGCAGGAAACGGCTGGTTGACCCCCGAAAAGGACTCTATGCAGAGACCCATGTGACTAGGGTCAAGCAATTTGGGCAGGCTGCCTTGGTCAAATGCCAACTCAAGACTGGACGCACCCATCAGATCCGTGTTCATCTAGCTCACCACGGACACCCACTTATCGGTGACCCCCTTTATCATCCGCAGCCCCAAGGGCGGCTTATGCTTCACGCCCATCGGCTGACCTTCACCCACCCTTTTACGCTGGAAAAAATCACCGTCGAAGCCCACTCTGACAGTTTTGAAAAAGTATTGAGCAGTCTGAACGCAAGATAGACTAAGAAAAGCAACAGTATGGTCTGTTGCTTTTAGTTTGGAGTCAAAGCGAGGATAAGCTATGACAGCTTACATCACTGAGCCGGAAGTGCACTGATAAGTCTGGGCCGGATGGCTTTCTGAAAAACTATGCTCAGCAAGTAAGACAGTAAGAAAATGATAAAAAAGCCAAAACTATAAATGGTATTCCGAGGCATTATCGACCTGAAAATGAAGATAATAAAAGGATGGATGATATAAATCATGGTGGCGTACTTTTTGGCAATATTATTCAAAATCGGAATATCAATATTGGTCCCGTTTCTGACCGCATAGAGGAAAATTGCACTGGAAGACAAAAGGGTACTGGGATAGAGGTCGTACTCCGTACCCATGAAACAGTACTCAAGCAAAATCAAAGCCGCTATTCCCAAGCCAATCGCCCATTTCCTGACAGAAGACAAGTCGTAGGCTAAAATCCGGTCCCGATGCTTGGCAAACTGCATGCCTAAAATGAAAAAGGGAAGCCCCATAAACAGGAAGTTGCGATAGTAAAATTCACTGTCTGTATTGAACTCGATACAAAAGGCCAAAACTAACAAGAATAAGGACACACCAAAGCTAGTTAAACGGTGGAAATGATTATAAAAAACCAGATAAAGCGTGTAGATATAGGAGATAGCCAGCAAATACCAAGTCGGTGTAGCAGCTGAACCAATCAAGTCTCTGGGACTGTTAAAGAGGAAAAAGTCTGCAAAATCAGACAGGTCTATAGATGCCATCTTTTCTGTTAGTTCTCTGGTCAGCACTAGGTTGACAAAATGCACGATTGTGTAAAATAGGAGACTGGCAGCTGTCAAAAGGAGCATCTGCTTGAGACGATACTTGACCTTATCCCTGGAAATATTAAAGGAAAAATAGCCCGACAGCATCATGAAAAAGGGAACTGCAAAGCGGGCCACAATTTGATAAAAAACGCCAAATTGCCCCGGCAGCAGAAAGTGTAAGGAAACAATACTAAAGCAAGCTAGGGCCTTAAAAGCGTGCAAAGTTGTGTTTTCAGTCTTCATGCAGACATTATAGCATGTTTATTATTACAGCTCATCAAGACCAGATTACACGCCCATTAAAAAACATATCAATTGATGACATTCTTTAAAAAGTTTTGCATCTGCAGGAGAAGACAGCTCTTATATAGAAAAACTCTTCTGCACTATTACATGAGAGTTTTATTCACCTGACTGATATTCTATGTTAGCTTTCATAGCCATTAGGATTTGAGCTTTGCCATCTCCAAGAATCTCGCATCATATCTTGGAGAGTTTTCTCAGCTTTCCAGCCCAAAATGTCATGCGCTTTGCTTGCATCAGCATAGCAAGTCGCCACATCTCCAGGTCGTCTATTCTTGATAACATAAGGAATTTTCACACCATTGACATTTTCAAAGGCCTTAACCATATCCAGTACACTATAACTAGTTCCTGTACCAAGATTGAAAACAGCGACGCCCTTGTTTTCTAAATTATGTTTCAAAGACAAAACATGGCCCTTGGCTAAGTCGACTACATGGATATAATCTCGCACTCCTGTACCATCATGCGTATCATAATCATTTCCGAAAATGCTAAGCTCTTGCAATTTACCGACCGCAACCTGAGTAATATAAGGCATGAGGTTATGAGGAATTCCATTTGGTGCCTCACCAATCAGACCAGACTCATGAGCACCAATTGGATTGAAGTAACGAAGATTAGTCACAGACCAATCTGAATGTGCAAGAGCAAGATCCGTCAAAATCTGCTCCATCATCAGCTTAGTATAGCCGTAGGGATTGATTGCTGAAGTAGATAAATCTCCTGTCAAGGATAGACCATGATTCATTCTATAGACCGTGGCACTGGAGCTAAAGATGATATGTTCTACCTTGTGCTCTTTCATAACTTCAAGAAGAGCAATACCAGCACTGACATTATTTTCGTAATATTTAAGTGGTTCCCGCACCGATTCTTCTACTGATTTATAGGCCGCTAAATGAATGACTGCGTCAATGTGATTGTCTTCGAAAATCTGGTTCATCAGATCTTTATCAGAAATCGAACCCTTGTAAAACGGGATGTTCACACCAGTGATAGTTTCTAAGCGCTCTAGCACTTCTGGTGAGCTATTCGAAAAGTTATCCACGATAATAGCTTCATAGCCCGCTGCGGCTAGTTCAACCACTGTGTGACTGCCTATATATCCCGCTCCACCTGTAACTAAAATTTTTTTCATAGGACACCTCTTCTTGCCAATCCTAAAGTTCTCTTTAATTTTACTATTGCAACTAACAGGTATTTCTCTTTCTATAGTTGACCGCCGAATTCTGCACTTACTTAAAATACCAAAAACTAGCCCAATTTGCTATCCTAGCAGCTCTGCTCTCCAGATGTCTTTTGAAATCTCTTCATGGTAGAATCACTTGCAAAACCATTTATATTCCCAGGCATAAAGAACGGAATTATTTTAGCTAATTTCTAGTTATCCTCAAAAATACCATAATCCGCAATAAGTTACTGGAAAAATTGTCTTTCATTTCCACTATATACAATGTATAGTTCAGCAAACTGATTGTAGCCAGAGTAACTTTATAAGTAGCTTTGTATACTAATGCTACATTACAAACCTAAAAAGCCCAGACAGGGCTTAGCGTTTAGATTGTTAAACTATTTATAATTTCTCGAGCATCAACGAGCCCGCAATTGTTGGAGCAGACCTTTCAAACTTTTGTATTTGTAAATGCTATAGGTCAGATAGACAAATCCGTAGGCTGCTGCAGCTAGATAAACTGATAAAAACCAATTCGAAGCAATAAATACAAGTGTCATTAGCAACTCAACCCAGATATCTTTGACAACCTCGATCTGCATCCTCTTGGCTAAGATTAGCTCTGCCAGTATACTCCTAGTCGCCAGCAACAGCACGATAGACAGAACCGTAGCATTCAGATTGCGCAGAAAAACTGCAAAAATCAAGGTAGTAGCAAAGCTTAAGAGCATGGCAATTACATTTACTTTAAAAATCTGCCTCTCCATTCGTAAGGCTTTTAAGTAGGTATTGATAAGCAGAGCCATCTTGCCCTCGTAGACAGACATAGGAAAGACCAGAGCCATAAATATCAAGGACTCTCTGTAAGCCGGTAGCCAGCTGTCCAAAGCTATTTTCAGGGGATAATACAGCAAAAGCACTCCAAACATAAGAACCATAAGGATATTCCGCAACTGATTGTAAATCTTAGGCAACTTGCTTTCGTCCGTCCGTTTCAAAATCGGAAAGATGACCAAACCGATAGCGTTGATAAAGGTCATCAGCAGATTGGAAATGCTCAAGGTCAAGGATACTTTCCCAAATGTAGCAATGTTCCATACCTTTTGAATCCCCATTCGAACCGTTCCGATAATGAGCATACTGGCTACATTTGATAGCATCAGATTGATACCGACAGCAATATTGCGAACTGTTTCCCGTATATCAAGCTTAAACTGATTGAGAGGTCGCAGGGCCATATCTCGGCATAGATACATGGCATAAAAAAGAGAAACAACTCTACCAATCAAATCTGCATAGACCATAATTTTGAAGTCTCGGAAACCCATGAAAATAAAGACCAGTAAGAGCAGTAAATAGAGGAGTCGGTCTCCACTGACAACATAAGAACTTTCCTTTAGTCGATTAGTCATCTGCAAAACGTACACAAAGAGAAAGCGCAGATTGGTGACCAACATAGTATAAACCAAAAGTATAAAAACAAACCGACTGCTCTCATCTCTAATAAAGGCAGAAGTTCCTAAGAAAAATAAAATTCCAATCCCTGTCAGATAGATCAAAAGCATGATAAACTGAGAGAAAAACTTTTCTTTATCCAGATCATCATACTCCAAACCACCGTAGCGAAGGTAGATTCCGTCCACCCAGCCCAGATGAACAAAACCGGCATAAGATAAGTAAAAAATATAGAGTTGCCAGTAGCCATACTCCTCTACACCCATAATCTTAGGCAAAATCAAGACAACCAGAGAAGAAACTATCACTGTCAGCAAATTGGACAAGACAACATAGGAAAAATTAGCTATTATTTTTTTAAATCCACCAGACAAATTTGCCCTCCTATTCCTTCCTATCTGCTGCCATGCTCTCAATTAACCGTAAAAACATGGTTTCTAAATCAGTATGAGCTTGCCAGCCTAAATTCTCAAGCTTGTCCGTATTAAGACGAATCTTAACTGTCGGATTATAGCCTAGCTTTTCCACATCTTCTGCCAAATCAAAAACTAACTTCGTTTCATTGCTACCACTTAGCTCAATAACCATTTCCGCCATCTCACAAATGGAAATAGCCGTTTCTTTATTGGCAACATTATAAGCTTGCCCTGCTTGGCCTTTCAGCAGAATGTAAAATATGGCTTCAATAGCATCTTTGGTATAGCAGTAGTTCCGAAAAGTCTCCCCTTTAGTTCGGAGGATAATATCACTCTTTTCAAGGACAGCACGCGCAAACTGTGCAAAAACTCTGTTGTCTTCATAGCTCACACCTGGGCCAAAAGTTTGTGATAAACGAGCCATTTTCACTGGCACCTGATACTGATGACGATAGCCTACACACAAGGACTCTGCCATGCGCTTGCTTTCCGAATAACTGCTGCGGACACTGGTTGGATCCAAATAACCGTAATCTTTCTCGCTAATGCTGGAAGCATCTGGATTTGTCGTCCCATAGACTTCCAGAGAAGAGAGATAGACCATACTGCGAACCTGCTTATTTTTAGCCATCTCCAGCAGTTTTTTCGTTCCATTTACGGCTAGATCAATTGTCTCCACAGGATGCTCAACGAAAAAAGAGGAGTCCGTCGCACTGGCTCCATGGATAATATAATCCAAATCCTCCTCTATCTGCCAATCTGACAGCAAGTCAGCATACACTAGCTGCAGATTCTCACTATGTAAAAAATCTTGAAATAGATCTTCCGCTTTTTCCTGATTTCGGGCCAAGGCCACTACTCTGATATTGGCATCGTACAAATCGTTTAAAGCCATCAAAGCGGAAATACAGTGTCTGCCTATAAGTCCTGTTGCTCCGGTTACCAAGACTGTAACATTTCTCAGTTCTCTAAGAATAGGACTGACAGTAGCTAGGTCTTCCATATCCTTTTGTAAAATTGTATTTTTTCCCATATCAACCAAAAATTTGTGCATTCTCGCGCGCTTCGTAAATCGCTCTAAAAATATAAAAATCAGAGGGAGTCGTAATTTTGATATTTTCGCTGCCCCCCATGACTGTATGCAGAGGGAGTCCAAAATAACGAGCCAGTGTCGCAGAATCCGTCATATCAAACTGATTCTCTGCCTGAGCTTTTAAATGCAGGGAGTGAATCTTTGAAAGTGCAAAGGTTTGAGGGGCGACAGCTGTCTGACAAGTGGAACGCTCGATAACCTGATTAATAACATCCGCCTCATCGACCTGAATAACCGTTTCGATAACCGGCTTAACCGTAATAGCTGCCCCATACTTTTTGGCCGCCTCAATATTTTTAGAAATGATTCCCCCGTCAATCAAGGGGCGAACACCATCATGAATCAACACATAGTCGTCATCGTTCTTGTACTTTTCCCGTAAGACAGATAGACCATTAAAAATAGACATTTGGCCAGTCTCTCCACCAGGAACCACTTGACTGACTTTTTTAATATTGAATCGAGCTAATAAATCTCTGCAATAATCCAGCCAGCCGTCTACACAGACAACCACAATGTCCGATACTGCCGGATGGTCTTCAAAATGCTCAATCGTATGAATAATAATAGGCTTACCGTGCAACTCTAAAAACTGCTTGGGCAAGGTCTTGGTATTCATGCGGCTGCCTGTGCCGCCTGCGAATATCAGAGCTGATGTCGTCATACCGATACTTTCCTTCCTCTCGTTGTAAATCGTACTCTACTCAGTAAATCAGCTGCCATATAAATCACAAAAGCATAGATAATCCGATTAATATGGGTTGTCAGCAATGACAGCAACGTTTCCTGAAAGAATGAAATGACCAAAGGATACGCAAATAAAGCGAAAACAATAACCTTTAGCGGGGTGAAATAGCGTTTTTTGATAGAATAGTAGAAACTTCCGTAAAAGAAGCCATATAAAAGCTGAAAGATAGGGACTGAGAAATAGCCAAAATCCTTGATAAAGTAGTAATAAATTGTGTAAACATTGGTTTTATCGTCGTTAAAATGAACAACAGGCAGGAAAGGTGTCAGCTCATGACTAGACAGACCAAGGGATTTCAATGTTCCATAGATAGCAATAAGAGTATTTTCTCCAAAGACTTGATTATCGCTATAAAGAGTAGGATTTTTTAGATAATAGTCTAAAGCCTGAATGGGTGAACCCATATATTTAACCAAATTATCCAAAATTCCGAACTCTGCCCGACTATCCACTCGATTGAGAACAAAGGTTCCAACCGCCATAAATAAGACAAGGAATACAAATCCAATTATCAGCAAAGAGCGAAAAAGCTTGACACCATACCTACTGTCTCTCCACGAATAATACTTCGAGAAAAACAGCATATACACAATAGCATAGCCTGCAACCAAGCCCAGCAACTCCGTACGTCCAGTAGACAAGAGAGAAATACCTAAAGAAATCAGACTAACCAGCAGTAACTTGCCCTTGTAAAAAATGCCATCTTTTCCTGAAAAAAGAGATTCACAGAAAAAGTAGAAGAAAACAATTCCTAAGGAAAAGTTAACCCGCAACAAATTGAGGCTAAGACGACTAAGAGAGAAATCATAATTTGTGGTCATATGCCGAGCCAATTCAATGGTTTTAAACAATCCCCCAGGTACCTGCTTGCTCTGTGCCGCCAAGTAAAGCAAATCGGAATAAATAAACCTGACCGCATAAGCCAAAAATAAGAGAACTAAAATAATGAAAAAAGTACTCACCTTTATTTGACTAGGTTTGGCGTCCAACTTTTTCTCAGCAAACAAATTCGATGACAAGAGGACTCCCATTAAAAAAATGGTATTTCCAACAAAGATAACAGTGACCGTTATCAGAGAAAGTCCCTCTCCCCATTTGGATGAATAAAATGCAGTAAAAATGCTTGCTATCATCCATATTGCCAGATATATAAAAGCCGGGTTAGCATAGTCTCTTCCTACTGTTTTGATTGTCAAAAACAATAGGAAAAGGCCACCCAAAATTAGTAAAAAAACCATTATCTTCCTTCTATTAATTCAACCCAATTATCTCTCAGTCTGACATGACGTTCTGTCTGTTCTTTTCTTTCAGGCGGTGTCATGTAATCACCGTAGCGATTGGTCAGATACTTGTCCGCATCATTAGGTCCATCGAACTCATAGCCTTCAAAGGAATACTTCTTAGCTGGATAGAAACTTTCATAGTCGATTGTCTCTCCCAGATAGCCTTTTACACCATAAGCAATTGTTATTTTTGAAGTCTTCTTATTAGACTGGATGAGTTTTTCCATCAACTTATACATATTAGCCGGCCCCATGATAAAAGAAGGGAAGCCTATCAGTCTTCTAATCCAAAGATTTTGTCTGAGTTCTTTGGATTCTTTAGCCATATAGGTCAGATGCGGAGTAAACTTCGTATAGCAGCGTGAGCTATTGTGTGACAAATCCAAGGCTCTGAATAGAAGACCCTTGAGCTTGCGAAGCATGTTATTCTCTGGGACAAAGTCAATTGGCAGCATATCAAGATAAAGATGTTTCTTTTTACTGAAACCCTCTCCTAAAACATCATAGTAAGTCAGTGACTTGCTCTGCAGCTTTAGAACCTTAAAGACACTGTCTGTCGCATCCGCAGGAGAGATCAGCTCGAAGTCCTCGCTGTCCGCAAAGATTTCCTGCAGACGATTGTAGTCCTCTCGGAACATCACCAAGTCGATATCATCGTCCCAAGGGATGTAGCCCCCATGTCGCAAAGAACCAATCAAGGTCCCTGCAACCATGTAGGAATGAATATGATGCCGACGACATTCTGCATCAAATTTTTTATACATTTGTAAATAGGCTTTTTGTAAAACCTTTAATTTATCATCCGTAATTTTCTGATACATGGGGCTGAAGCGTTCTCCCAAAGCCAACTCCCATTCAATCTTACTGGTTCCTCTCATTTTTCTTACCTCCCAAACTTTTTCAATAATCTCCTAGCAAGTCCATTCAGTGAATAGGTGTATACCAAATCACTGATGAAATCTTTTATTGTTCGATACTCCCTTATTTGAAACATTAGGCCCAAAGCCCAAAATGGATTTCTAGACTGTAATAATTTCAGTCTAAGATTGGTCAAGGCCAAAGCCCTAGCAAGCTGGCGATGAGCCGCCTCAGAAATCTGACGCTCTTCTGCGATTTTTTGCACGGACTCATAGCGACTGATGACCTTCTGTAAATAGTTAATCCTAGATAACCTTGTTTTATTAAAACTGAGCGACGACGCAGACTGGGTTACATTTGCCTGATGAATGCGATGCTGATCTAGTAGCTGGTCCAAGCAAACAACTTTTCCATACAATGGAGCCAGCATACCAAATAAAACATCATGATAATCAAATCCAGGATAATCCGTATACTGTTGCTCTAAAATATCCGTCAGTACCGACTTTCTAAAAGCTGTCTGATAACCTGACGGCCATTTTTTTAGAAGCCAAGCTAGATCTCTTTCTTGACTTTCTCCTGAAACCTTGGGCTCCTTGATGACCTGACCATTTTGATCAATCAAGTAAGACTGGCCATACACCATAGCAACGTCTGTTTCTAACAGTACTTTCTGCAAGGCAGCTGTTTTATCAGGCAGCCATTTATCATCCTGATCAGCGAAAAAAACAATATCATGCTCAGCCAGACTCGCTAATTTTATAAAAGTTCGATAATGACCCAAATTTTCCTGATTTTCAATCAGCTGCCAATCCGTCAGTTGATGCTTGATGATGTAATCCCTGATTAACACCGCTGTCTGATCTGTCGAACAGTCATCACAGATAATGACCTGATCAGGCTTCAGCTTTTGAGTGCGGATAGAGTCTAGTTGCTCCAAAATAAAATCCGCCCCATTATAGGTCGCCATCACGACAGAAATCATTTCTCCCTCCTTCCTAAACTTTTCATTCTATATCCCCCTAACTTCTAGCTTTCTCCCTGTCTAAGTTAGACTGCTCTGTCTGTAAAGTCATTACTTTCTTCTAAGCAGATACTTATAAATGAACGCTTTTATCCAAATAGGCGTTCCCACAAAAGCACGAATCATCAACATATTTTGATAATATTGCCCTAGGTTCAACATACCTTGTGACAGCAAAAAAGTATTGACTACTTTCCAACTGGCAATCTGCTCTGTCTGGCTTCTTCTCGTATGCATGCCGTTTCCGACACGAGCATAAACTAAGACCCGATTAAGATTAGCGAAACGACATCCCTGAGCAGCCATTCTCGACCAAAGATAATAGTCTTCCACTAAAGGCAGGGGCTTGTAATTGCCTGCTTTTAAAACAGATGATTTCTTGAAAAATACCGTCATGTGACAGAAAGGATTTCTCCGCTGCAACCTTTTGATAATCTCTTCATGGGAAAGCGGCATTTGTTTCTCTGCCACTATTTGATCTGGTTCCGAATCAAATTCTATGATATTGCCACCAAGAACATCTAACTGCGGATGCTGCTCAATATAGTCCACTTGTTGCTGGAAACGGTCCGGTGTCGCAATGTCATCTGTATCCATTCTAGCAATCCAATCATAAGAACAAGCCTCAACTCCTCGATGCAAAGCTTCTCCCAATCCGACATTTTCCTTTAAGGGTAGAACTTTCATCTCTGGAAATGTTTCCTTGAAATCTTGAATCGTCTGATAAAGCTCTTCTGTCAGCGGCCCATCCTCTACAAGGACAAGCTCATCTGGCTTGCGGCTCTGCTCTATAAGAACGCTATTTAGGCTCTTTCTTAAGAAATCTGGACTCTCCTTCTGATAGACAGACATCAATACCGAAAACTTCACTTACAATCCCCCCCAATCATCCTAAACTAGTTTCCCTTCTCCGTCTTCTCAATAGACCTCCTAAAATTTGCTACCTCATAAGACTGAGGATAGCTAGACATCTCTTTTTCATAAGTTAAATCCGAAAACAGCTTATTCAGAGTCGAAACATGGTGAGACAGTCCTTTTAAAATCCAGTTAAATGCAGGCAGCAATGCTACTCTCTGGCCATGAGTCCTTTTTATTTCTTTGACTAGCTGAGAGGTATTGACATAGTCCTGATTTTGAGGATAGAAGACACCACTGTCTTGATTCTGAACAATCAGTCTGATAAACTCACAAAGGTTGTCGATATAAATCATACTACGTTCGTTCTGGACCAAAGGGAAAACTGGTAGTTTCTGAGCCAACTTTGACAATCGCTTATAATTTCCCTTAGCTTGATGACCATAAACCATGGGCGGCCGTAAAATTGCCAATTTAAAATCTTCGCTTTCCAATTCCGCCAGAAGTTGCTCAGCAGCTAGTTTGCTTTTGCCATAAAAAGAATCAGGACGCTCTTGCGTGTCTTTTGTGATAACCCGATCTCCCAAAACTTCGCCATAGACACTCATACTGCTCATAAAGATAAACTGTTTGACACCTTCGCCTTTAGCCTTTTGAGCCAATTCATACGGTAGCTGAGTATTGACTTGATTATATTCCGACTCCATCTCTTTTGATGGGTTAGAGATATGGACAATCGCCGCCAAATGCAAAATTACATCAAAAGACGAAAAATCTTTCTCCTTCCAGGTTTCTTCGCGGACGTCCAACTCATCAACCTGAACATCCTCCCGTGAAGAAACATACTTCTTAAAGCTCTGGCCGATATAGCTACCCTCTCCTGTAATTAATATTCTTTTCATCAGCCTTTAATCTTTCTTTTCCATATTTCCCGTGCCGCCTTCGACAACGCCTTCGCTCTTAGCAACACTCTTAATGGTGCCAAAAAAACAGCGGACATCCAATCCAAAAGACAAATGCTGGACGTAGTAGCCGTCCAATTCAGCTTTCTTAGCAATCGGCAACTCATCTCGCCCGTGAATCTGAGCCCATCCTGTCAGACCTGGCAAAACATCATTTGCCCCATAGCGGTCTCGCTCTTCAATCAAATCATACTGATTCCAAAGAGCTGGTCTTGGACCTATGATACTCATATCGCCGACAAAAATATTCCAAATCTGAGGCAACTCATCCAGAGACGTCTTCCTAAGAAACTTCCCAACCTTTGTAATCCATTGCTCAGGATTTTCCAGTAAATGAGTTGGGGTATCCTTAGGTGTGTCAATTCGCATCGTTCTGAATTTCAAAATATAGAAGTGTTTCTTATGCAGACCAATCCGCTTCTGTTTGAACAAAACTGGTCCTTTTGAATCCAATTTAATAGCGAGTACTAGAAGCAGAAAAAACGGTGATAAGGCAATCATTCCTATGAATGACAAGACTATATCTAATGTTCGTTTAAAAAATTTATACATGATTATCCTAAAAACTTATTGCTGTGCAAACTTTACCAAGCTGTCCTTGAGGTCATTTGCACCAAGAGACAGAAGAGAGTCCACATAGGAATCCACCTCTATCTTGGGCAGCGACTGAACATTCCCTACAAAAATCTTTTCATAGACTTGATCATTGACCTTTTCCTTGGCGGACAAGAGCTCTTCATAAAGCTTTTCTCCCGGTCGAATGCCTGCTTCCTGAATCTGAATCTCCTCTTCAGTATGGCCACTGAGTGTGATCATCTTTTTAGCCAAGTCCAAAATTTTCACAGGCTCGCCCATATCCAAGACAAAAACCTCTCCCCCTTGCATCAAGGCCCCAGCCTGAATTACCAAGCGACTGGCTTCTGGTATCGTCATGAAATAGCGTGTCATTCGAAAGTCCGTCACGGTGATAGGACCTCCCTTGGCAATCTGCTCCTTGAACAAAGGAACAACACTACCTCGGCTGCCCAAAACATTCCCAAAGCGGACAGCTGAGAAAAGAGTCTTTCCTTCTTCATTTAAACTGGTCACGACCATTTCTGCCACACGCTTTGTTGCCCCCATAACATTAGGCGGGTTAACCGCCTTATCTGTAGAAATCATGACAAATTTCGCGACACCAGCTGCCTTTGCTGCTTCTGCTACATTTCGTGTCCCGTAGATATTGTTTTTGACTGCTTCTGTCGGATTGTACTCCATCAAAGGAACATGCTTGTGAGCTGCTGCATGATACACTCGATCAGGGCGATAGGTTTCCATAATATGGAAAATTCTCTCTCTATCTTGAATATCTGCAATGATTGGAATCAACTCAATATCATCTTTATATCGGCTTGACAGCTCCTTGTGAATCAAATAAATTGAATTTTCTCCATGACCTAGAAGCAGGAGCCTTGCTGGGCAGAATTGAGCAATCTGACGGCAAAGTTCCGAGCCGATAGACCCACCGGCCCCCGTAACTAGCACTGTCTTGCATTTAATATTGGATTTCAAACTTTGCTGATCCAGCTTAACTTCTTTACGTCCCAACAGATCTGCAATATCAATTTCCTGAAGTTTGCTGACAGATAGTTTCCCCGTGATCACCTGTTCATACTTAGGCATGGCATTGACCTTGACCTCCGTCTGTTGGCAGTACTCTACGATTCGCTCGTAATCATCCGGAGCCAACGAAGGAATGGCAATGACAATTTGTTCGACTTCATAATTTCCCACAATTTCAGGTATCTGCTCGGTTGTTCCTACAACTTTTACTCCATGAAGATAGGTATTTTGCTTATTCTTATCGTCATCTACAATCGCGACTATCTTTAAATCTTTTGATTTTTGCTGGGCTGTCTTGATAAAAAGACTAGCACCATCCCCTGAACCAACAACAAGGGTCTTTGTCCCATCTACTTTCTTACCCAGTAAGGCTGAAGGGTGCTGCACGAATTCATGAATCTCCCGCCAAGTCAGCCTTGAAGCAATAACCAATAAAAAAGATAGCAGCATAGAAAGGACAATATATCTACTGTTTGTGGATTCATAAAAAATTTTCTCTGCAATGTATACAATCGAATAAGCTCCCAAAATTGAGCCTCCCACTCGAAACATTGTTTTGTAATCTGTATACCTTGTAATGGTAGAAAAGACATTCGACAGTGTTGCAAATGTCAAATACAGTACAATAATCCCCATTAAAATAGAGACAAAAGATAAATCCGTTATCCCGACATATTTTGCTAAGAAGAATTTTGAAATCCCCTGACTTATACTGAGCAAAATAATATCAACAATAATTAAGATGACTCTTTTTCTCGCTCTTGTCATGTTCCTAATCTCCCAATTATCCTAAAACTCTTTAATCCCTATTATTTCCCATAATTGCCATAGCTGCCGTATCCCCCATAAGTTCCGTAGGCACCATAGCGTTCCAAATCAATGTTATATTTATTGAGGACAACACCCAAAAAAGGAGTTCCCGTTTGTTCCAACTGCTCTTTAGCTTTCATCACTGCTTTTCGTTTGATATGGCCTGCTTGTGTCACCAAGAAGCTGGCATCGCATTTCTGAGCGATGATAGCCGCATCAATGACCAGACCGATCGGTGAAGTATCCACAATGATGTAGTCATAGCGGACACGCAGGTCAGTCAAAAGCGCTTCAAACTGCTTGCTTTGCAAAAGCCCCGTCGGATTAGGTGATACTGGACCAGATAAGATCACATCCAGGTTGTCCATATCTGTATCGTTGATGACTTCATGCAGGGCAGCCTGTCCTGACAGATAGTCCGTCAGTCCTGATACTTTTCTCTGACTACTAAACACACCGGACATGACTGAGTTGCGGATATCCGCATCGATCATCAAGGTCTTATGACCAGCTCTGGCAAAGGCGGCCGCGAGATTCACTGAGGTTGTAGACTTTCCTTCATTTGCCGTCACCGAGCTTATTTCGACCATCTTGATATTGGCGCCGCTCAGCTGTACATTAGTACTTAGAGCATTGTAGTATTCCTCGGTTAGTTTGACAAGGTTCCTTTTTTTCCTAACTAATTCTAAGGTTGCCATTTTCTCTCCCTTACATTCTGTTCATATCTGGGATAACGCCCAATAGCGTCAAGCCCATGACTTCTTCAATGTCCTCTGGCTTCTTCACCCGATCATCCAAGATTTCTACCGCGATGATAAAGATCGACATCAGGACACTGCCCCCTAAAAATCCTAAGATAACATTACGCCGAATATTTGGTGAAGAAGGCTCTGCTGGGACTGTTGCTTCTTCCAAAGTTGTCACATCAGAAACTTTTGTCACTTCGATGATTTTCTCAGCAGCGATATTACGGAAGGCATTGGCAATGCGAGCCGCTTCCTCTGGATTGTCATCCTTAACTGTAATCGAAACGATACGAGTATCCGCCGGAACGGAAACGGTGATGTGACGCGTCAGCTCTCTTGGTGACGTTTGCAGTTTCAACTCACTAATTGCCTGTGACAGAACCGCCTGTGACAGAATGATTTCCTTAAAGTCCTTAACGAGGTAAGACCCTGCCTGCAGGTCCTGATTGGTCAAAGCTGCCTGCGTTTCGTTCTGACGACTGACCACATAGATGCGTGTGGTACTCTGATACATTTTCTTAGCAATAAAGACGCTGTAGCCAAAAGCCAGCAAAGAAAAGAGCACCGCTCCCAATACGATGGTAAATTTCTTCAGCCATAAGGCTCTCAGCAAGGACAGAATATCGATTTCTACGATTTGCTTTTCTTGTTTTTCCATTTTTCCCCTAAATCAATTCATTTTTCAATAATAATGCTTGGTTGCCGCCAAAGAGGGCCTCTGCCCGGCGGGAACCGTATTTCTTAGCGACGATGTCAAAGGCCTCCTTCATAAAGGGCGGTCTCTGACTTAGATTGTGCATGTCGCTGGCAACAAAGTGGACCAAGTCCTTCTCCAAAAAGAACTGAGCCCGTTTTTTCATAAATTTATGCGAGTCTCTAAGCAACTTAGGCTTCAGAACACTGGAGCTGTTAATTTGAGTATAGCAGCCCATATTAATGAGTTCCTGCACCTTCTTTTCATCATTTTCCAAGCAGTGATAGCGCTCAATATGAGCAAGGACCGGTGTTAGACCTAAGCGCAGAATCTGAGCCAAACCTTTATGGATGTCTTTATAAGGCGTTGCCATGCTAAACTCAATCAGCACATAGCGTGTGCCAGCTAGACTGGGGAAAATCCCTTTTTCCAACTTATCCGCTACATCACTGGTGTAGTAAACCTCTGCCCCATAGAGAACCGTTAAGTCAGGCGCTACAAGCTCTGCTAGTTCTTTTACCATTTTAAAGTTAGCGCTTATGGTCTCTTCAGGCGTTTCAAACATGCCCTTTCTGCGATGAGAGGTAGAGATAATAGTCCGAACTCCCTGTCGATAGCTTTCTTCCAGCAGTTTTTTGGAATCCTCAAAATTCTTAGGGCCATCGTCCACATCAAAGATAATATGAGAATGGATATCAATCATGGTGTTTTCCCTTCCATTACCTGCTGAATCGCTGCCTTAGCATTATCAAGGCTTTCCGGTTGGATTTCCATCATGTAGAGATTGGAATCTGGCATAGCATAGGATGGTAGATCCATACGACCGTTTCCGCTGATGGCTTGTGACTGAACTTGATAGCTTCCACCTGACTCCAGCTGGGTATTGACCAGATTCATAAGAACAGGCAGCTCCATATTGGTCTGGATAGAGTCCTGCAAGCCGGAAATAATCTCGTTGTAGTTCTTCAAAGCACTAGTTGAAGTCAGCTTTTTAATGACTGCTTCGATAACTTTTTCTTGATTTTTTCCGCGGTCATTGTCGCCACCCTGAAGGGAGTAACGCTCGCGAACAAAGCCTAGTGCCTGATCTGAGTTCATATGAACTTTCCCTAATGGGAAATGATGATTACCATGTCGGCTGGTAAATTCTTGGTCATTTTCAACATCAATCCCTCCCAACAGGTCTACCAGCTTGAGGAAAGAAGAGAAGTTCAGACGAACATAGTAGTCAATGCGAATACCGTAAAGATTTTCCAGCGTGTGGACAGAAGCATCCACGCCATAAATCCCTGTATGAGTCAGCTTGTCCATCTGCCCAGCCCCTCCATCTGCAATCGCCACATAAGAATCACGAGGAGTTGTCGTCAAGAGGACTTTCTTGGTCTTGCGATTGACCGTCATGATGATATTGACATCTGAGCGAGAGACAGATGAAATAGAGCCATAAGTGTCAATACCGCTGACATAGATATTGAAGACATCTGCATTGGCATCATCCCTGCGCTTGCCTGTCTCTACTTGACGGGTGATTTTATAAGTATAGATTTTCTTTATCTTTGAAGCATAGTCAGCATCGTGAGAGGCCAGCATATCTCCAAATGAGCTGTTGAGGGCAATGGCTTCGGTCTCTTGATTGATGAGGGCCTTGTAGGCTGCGATATAAGACGAGCTGTTTTCTACAGTGAGTTCTGTCTTTTTAGTCTTCTTGATGTGCTCCAGAAGAGCTGTCACATTGTCCTTATCCCCATTTTCAGTCGGAGCTGTCAGCTTCTTCAGTTGCGTCACATCTGATTTATCGCTGTCTGCCCGGACATAAACCGCCATTTCAATTTCAGAGTAATTTGAAGTGGAGTTCACACCTCTAGACAAGTCCATCAGCTCCTTGACCCCATACATGACTCCTGAGGATACCAACAAAGTCACAAGCAAAAGTAAGGTTGTCAGAACTTTGAACTTATTTTTCCATACAAAGAAGGCTGCCAGTAAAATAACAGCCGCCAAAAGAGCAGACAAAATAAGGTTCAGGTGATGAAACGCCAGAACATTATTTTTAAATATAGAAAAAATAAGCAAACCTGAAACCAAGCTTACCAATGTCAGTAAAGCTGCATTAAAGAGCCTAAGCTTCTTCCCCTTTTTAGAAGCAGGCACATTTCTCCTATGTTGATTCATAATTCTCCCTTTTTCTCCCCTGAGATATAAATACATTTTATTATATCATAAATGCATTATGATACACTAAAATATTTAAAAATATTTTAGTTTTTTCCAAAATTTGTTGACAAAAAAGGACAGTCTGTATTAATTTTCAGTAAATTCCTTCTCCCTTCTCGAAAAACCGATATTTTATACTGTTTTTGGCAACAGAAAAAGAGGTGAACCCTCTTTTATATCAGTATTTTGCTTGTTTTTTAAAGCATTTTATCTCTGTCAACTTGCTCATAGGCCTGGAGGCCATCATTCAGCTTGTCCCAGATGACTACCTGGCCTGCCTCAAGGGACTTCTGCACATCAATGATGCGTTGATTAGAAGAGCCGCGGAACTGTAGCATGAGATTCTTCTTGGTAAGGTCAAAACGGCCGTCCACCAGAATGTCAATCAAACTCAGCAGCTCCAGCTTATCCTCCGTTTCCAGCATCATCTCCTCCCAGGTGTAGCCCGTCCAAGACCAGATATCCTTGTCCGGCAACTCTCTCCGAATCCGCTTGACCAAGGGCAGGAGAATGCCTGTATTGAGAAAAGGCTCGCCGCCTAGGAGGGTCAACCCCTGCACATAGGGTTCCGCCAAGTCTTTCATAATCTGATCCTCCAACTCTTGGGTATAAGGAATGCCAGCGTTAAAAGACCAGGTTGCTGCATTATAGCAGCCCTCACAGTGAAACATACAGCCACTGACATAGAGGGAGTTGCGGACGCCTTCGCCATCTACAAAGTTAAAGGCCTTATAGTCAATGATTCGCCCCTTGCTCAGCTCCTCACTTTTCCATTCTTGAGGTTTGGGATTGTTCATCTTCATCCTCCAAATCAATCCAGTAGCGCTGGCTTCTGTCGATTGTATTTTCGTAAACACCGCCAGCAGAGAGAATCGTGCGGCGACTAGCTTCATTGTCTTCATCGCAGGTAATCAGCACTCGTTCTAATCCTTGCTTTCGAGCCTCTGCTAGTCCTAGCTCTAGCTGCAACTTAGCCAAGCCCTTCCTGCGCTGACTGGGCCGGATAGAATAGCCTATATGGCCGCCCTCCACAAATAATTTGTCATTTAAGGACAAGCGCAGGGCTAAAAAACCCAGAGGCAAGCCAGTCTCATCAAAGGACAAAAATTGGATGGCAGGAACCCAACCTGCTGGCAAGTTTGCCACATCTTCCTTCTGTTCTACAATTTTCAACCAATCCTCATAATCCTTTGCTCGCTTCCAAGTGGAGCCCATGCCACCGTGCATATAGGATTTTGCAGCATTGAACTCCGCAATCATCTCTAAAATTGCATCTTTATCTTCCAAAGTTGGTCGTCGTAATTCCATAAACTCTCCTCAATCTATATCAATCCAGTAACGCTGACTTCTGTCGATTGTATTTTCATAAACACCGCCAGCAGAGAGAATGGTGCGGCGACTGGCTTCATTGTCTTCATCGCAGGTAATCAGCACTCGTTCCAATCCTTGCTTTCGAGCCTCCGCTAGTCCTAGCTCTAGCTGCAACTTAGCCAAGCCCTTTCTGGGTTGACTGGGCCGGATAGAATAGCCAATATGCCCACCCTCTACAAATAATTTGTCATTCAAGGATAGGCGCAGGGCTAAAAATCCCAAAGGAAAGCCAGTCTCATCAAAGGATAAAAATTGAATGGCAGGAACCCAACCTGCTGGCAAGTTTGCCACATCTTCCTGCCGTTCTACAATTTTCAACCAATCCTCATAATCCTTTGCTCGCTTCCAAGTGGAGCCCATGCCACCGTTCATATAGGATTTTGCAGCATCGAACTCCGCAATCATCTCTAAAATCGCATCTTTATCTTCCAAAGTTGGTCTTCTTAGCTCCATGCTCCCTCCTTAATTGACATCAATCCAGTAGCGCTGACTTCTGTCGATTGTATTTTCGTAAACACCGCCAGCAGAGAGAATGGTGCGGCGGCTGGCTTCATTGTCTTCATCGCAGGTAATTAGCACTCGTTCCAATCCTTGTTGCTTTCGGGCCTCTGCCAGCCCTAACTCTAGCTGCAACTTAGCCAAGCCCTTCCTGCGTTGACTGGGCCGGATAGAATAGCCAATATGCCCACCCTCCACAAATAATTTGTCATTCAAAGACAAGCGCAGAGCTAAAAAGCCCAGAGGCAAGCCGGTCTCATCAAAGGATAAAAATTGAATGGCAGGAACCCAACCTGCTGGCAAGTTTGCCACATCTTCCTGCCGTTCTACAATTTTCAACCAATCCTCATAATCCTTTGCTCGCTTCCAAGTGGAGCCCATTCCACCGTGCATGTAGGATTTTGCAGCATCGAACTCTGCAATCATCTCTAAAATTGCGTCTTTATCCTCCAAAGTTGGTCGTCTTAGCTCCATGCTCCCTCCTTAATCGACATCAATCCAGTAACGTTCTTTCCCGCTTCGAATATCCTCTAAAGCTCCGCCATTAGCCAAAATTACTGCTCGACTGGCAGCATTATCACAATCGCAAGTCACTAGGACTCGTTTTATATTTTTGCTTTTGGCTACTTGCAAGCCTCGTCGTAGTTGCTCTTTGGCAAATCCTTGCCCACGCGCAGAGGGACGGATACTATAGCCGATATGCCCTCCTTCTTGGAGCAAATAGTCATTGAGCCGCAAGCGCAGATTGAGAAAGCCCACAGCCTGACCATCCGCAGCAAAAGAGATTAGTTGGATGTAAGGCACAAAACCTTGCGGCAAGCCTAGACCTGCCTCAGCTAGCTGAATAGTCTCCAGCCAATCCTCGTAGACAAAATCCGCTCCACCAAAGAAGCCGTCCTGTCGGCTGCCAGCCGCTTCAAAGTCAGCTAGCATCTCTAAAATTTTTTCCTTGTCTTCTAGTTCTGGTCGTCTCAGCTCCATAGTGCCTCCTGATACGAAGAGAGTGAGACCGCCTTGCGCCCCACTCTGACTTCTATTGCTTCTTGTTTTTTTCTAAAAATTGCTGACGCAGTTTGGCTAATCGCTCTTTCTTACCGCTGCCACCCTGCGAATGTTTTTCATGGAAACGCTGCACCTGAGCCTTTCCTTTGTCGTCCAATTGATACTTTCCCATCTTAATTTCCTTCGTACTTAATAGTCGATCCATTCATGTGCTTGACCCGAGCTGATATTTCCTTGTGACGGCCATTGACCATTGGGCGGGCTTGCGGATTGCCTAGGTAACCGCAGGTCCGCTTGACCACATCGACCGTCTTGGGATCGCTGTTGCCACAGTTTGGACAGGTGAAGCCCCGCTCGGTTGGCGTGAAATCTCCCTCAAAGTTACACTTGTAACAGCGATCAATCGGCGTATTGGTTCCCAGATAGCCGACCCGATCATAGGCATAGTCCCAGACAGCCTCCAGTGCTTTTGGATTTTGCTGCAGCACAGGATATTCACAGTAGTGGATAAAGCCACCTGAAGCCCCCACTTCAGGATAAATCTTCTCAAAGTCCAGCTTTTCAAAAGGCGTTGGATTCTTACGCACATCGTAGTGGAAAGAGTTAGTATAGTATTCCTTGTCAGTAATATCCGGAACGACGCCAAACTTCTCTGTATCCAAACGGCAGAAACGGTCAGTTAGGCTTTCAGATGGTGTCGAGTAAACAGAGAAATGATAGTCATACTGCTCGGACCACTCTTCCACCCGGCGCTTCATATCTTTGACAATAGCAACCGTAAAGTCCTTGGCTTCTGGATTAGTTTCCCAGTCGCCACCGTAAAAGACTGCTGCCACTTCATACAGACCGATATAGCCCAGGGAAACCGTTGCACGACGGTGAGTAAAGAGCTGGTCTACCTGATCATACTTGCCCAGACGTTGGCCAAAAGCCCCATACTGATAGAGAATCGGTGCATTGGCTGGACTGGCTTCCTTGGTCCGCTCCACTCGGTAGACCAAAGCATCCTCAGCGATGTTCATCCGCTCGTTAAAAAGTTCCCAGAATTTATCCAAATCCCCCTCAGATTCAAGCGCAATCCGCGGTAGATTGACAGTAACGACACCTAGATTCATACGGCCGGAATTAACTTCCTGACCATTTTCATCCTTCCAGCCTTGCAGGAAAGAACGGCAGCCCATCGGTACCTTGAACGATCCAGTCAAGTCGATAATCTTGTCATAGGAAAGCACATCGGGATACATGCGCTTAGTGGCACACTCCAGAGCCAGTTCTTTGATGTCGTAATTAGGCGTCCCTGGCTCGAGATTGAGCCCTCGCTTAAGGGTGAAAATCAGCTTAGGGAAAATCGCTGTGCGGTGCTCGCTTCCCAGTCCCTTGATACGGATATTGAGAATGGCCTTTTGAATTTCCCGCTCAAAACGATTAGTCCCCAGACCAAAGCCCAGTGAGGTAAAGGGAGTCTGACCGTTTGAGGTAAAGAGGGTATTAATCTCATACTCCAGCGACTGCATGGCATCGTAGATGTCCTTCTTGGTCTTTGCCCAAGCATATTCTTCCTGCTTATCCGGCAAAACCCACTGCTCTGCATCCTTGAGATGCTTTTGATAATTAAGCTCAGCATACGGCGCCAAGACTTCGTCAATTCGGTCGGCCGAACAACCGCCGTACTGACTGGAAGCTACATTGGCAATGATTTGCGATATTTGCGCTGTCGCAGTCTGGATAGACTTGGGACTCTCTACTTCTGCATTCCCAATCTTGAAGCCATTTTTCAGCATGCCGTCAAAGTCAATCAAACAGCAGTTCGTCATCGGTGTATAAGGGCTGTAGTCCAAATCATGGTAGTGGATGTCCCCCTTCTGGTGGGCATTGGCCACATGAGGCGGCAACATCTTAAGGCCGATGGATTTGCCGACAATCCCAGCCGTCAAATCCCGTTGTGTATTGAAAACATCACTATCCTTATTGGCATTCTCGTTAACTACCGTACGATCTTTGTTGAGGAGCTTGTCAATGGTAAAGTTGATGTCAGTCGCTTTTGAGCGTTCAAAATCCCTTTGGGTGCGGTAAGTGATGTAGTTCTCCGCAATGGCATATTCCTTGGCATTCAAAAGCTCATGCTCAACGATGTTCTGAATCTCATAGATTTTGACGTACTTAGCGAAGCGACTGCTGATTTCTGCCACAATACGGTCTGTGATAGCTTCCAGCTTGGCTTCCAGCATTGGATTCAACGGACCAACTTCTTGAGCTGCCCGCACCATAGCCTTATAGATCTTTGACACATCAAAAGCCACTCTGCGGCCGTCCCGCTTCTCCACATAAATCGCTGGAGCAGTTTCAAACTTCTCTTCCCTTAAAATCATCACGAACACTTCCTTTTCTCTGCCCTTAGGACAAATCAAGCCTCTTTAAACCTATCGCTTGCTAAGAAATTTCCAAGAAATCTCCGACAGTTGTTCATCCAAAAAACAGTATTTTTTAAATAAGTCGATACAAGACTCATTATAGCACGTTAAAATTAAAAATCAATATGTTGTGGCAAAAAAGTTATTTTTTCTTTTTATACACAACATATTGATTTTTTACTACTTAAGTTGATAAAGCTTGAAATGGTCGAGTTTGAGGTCAGCTTCCTTGTAATTTTGGGAAATTAGCTGCTTCACATCTGATAGCAATTTGACATCATTGTTAACCAAAATATACTTGGGCTGGCTGTTTTCAAGTCCCTTCTGAAGACCCAAACGATTTTCAGCCGTTCCCACATACAAAGTTGGAGTCAAGAGAGAGACAGCAGATAAGCGGCTGCTCTTCTGATACAGACTAGCCGAGGTGTCCCAGGCATAGATGGTGTCCCCATCCTTGGTCTTTTCCTTAATATACTGAGCCGCCTCACTTCTTTCAGCAGAGACACCGCTGGAAAGGATATACTCATTGACCAAAGGATAGCCAATCAGATAAAACATCGCTAAGAGTGGCAGAAAGAACTGGCCTGAAAGATAAGAAGTCCACATGGTAGGGCGACGGCGATCCCTGCGATGACGCCCTGGTGCTTGCTGCTTGCCTTTATTGAACCACAAAGCAAAAAGAATCATGGCAAAAGGCAGAGCAGGAAGCAGTTGATAGCTTCCCTGATCTGGCAGGATAAAAACCGCAAAGACAGTAATGAAGAGCCCTAGCAGACCGATAAAGCGCAAGACGCGCAGGCTGGTTGCTTGCCCCTTTTCTCTTGAAAAGAGATTGGTACCCAAAGCAGAAATGAAACCTAGACAAACCGTCAGCAAGCCATAATAAATCAAATTAGAAATACTGTGACTGCCAATCAAGCTGATGGAGTCCCAAGCATAGGTCACCTGACTGATAGCCTGACCAAAGGTTTGATTGGCAACAGTAAAGTAGCCGATAGGATAAAAAATCACTGAGAAGCCAAAGAGACCAGCTAAAAGCTGATAGAAGCCTCGAGCCACACGCTTGGCTGCGATATTGTAGACCAAAAGCACCAGAGCAGTCAAAGAATAGAAGACTAGGCTGGAAACCGGATCAATCATAAAAGCAAGAGCTCCAAAAGCTCCATAGATAATGAACTTTTCATCCTTGATTGAATCCTGCAGATAGCGCACCAAAAAAGATAGATTCCAAAAAATAAAGGGCAGAACAAAAATACTAGAGTAAAGACCGCCAAATCCAAGAGCAAAGACTAGCAGGTAAAAGAGCAGCAGGAGGCTGCGTGATAAATCCTGTTTAGGCTGTAAGAGCACCAAGGTCTTGTGCAGGAAAAGTCCAGCCAGCCACAGAGCCAGCGTCTGAAAGACCATCCACAAAAGCTGGCCAAAAGCCAGGCTGCTGGTCCAAGCCATCAGATAGTAAAGCAGGCCACTAGTCCCATATATTTGCGAATAAGGCACCTGCCCCTGAGTCATGGCCCAGCCGGCATAGAGGTTCTGGCTTTGTAAATTCGTTGCTAGATTGGTCAAAAAAGGATTGACCACACTCAGCAGGCTGATAGCCAAACTGCACCAGAGCGTCAAAAAATAGGGCGTCGGCTCTGGCTTGGTAATTTTTTGCTCAGACCTTTCAGCCCTAGTTAGCTGCTCCTCTGAAACCTCTAAAACTTTTTCTTCCGTTGTATCATGCATATAAAATATTCTCCTTGATATCAGTCCCATCTAGTATATCAAATTCCTGTCCTCCTGTCAGCTTTCTCTTGACCCTTCTTCTGAGCATTATAGCTTCTAGCCAGCTCCTCCAATTCCCGAAAACAGCGATATTCTCTCGTTTCATAAGCAAGCGGCTGACTGGAAATTTTCTCCATTATCATCTTAAAAAATTCCTTTATTTTTTACATTCGTAAAAACAGAGCAAAAATCCATCCCCCTATAAAATCAAAAATGACAAGAAAATCTCTCAACACTATTAGCAAAAGCACATGCAAAAAAGTCTGAGACTTCCGCCTCAGACTTTCTGTATATTTGCTGCAGAACTTGCCCACCTCTGGCATTAGAGCATAGGTGCAAAGAGCTGCATGATTTCTTTGATAAGGCGACGATACCAGCTGCTATCGAGATTTTCAGGAAGAATTTCCTCGGAAGCCTCAAAAATGGCTTCAAAATCTTCCTTGATAGCTGGGATACTCTCCGTATGGTACATCAGGACTGCATTTTCATAATGGTGCACCAGACTGCGGTAGTCAAAGTTAATCGTCCCTACCACAGCAAATTCATCATCGGCCACCACGTTCTTACTATGGATAAACCCTGGCGTGTACTCAAAGATCTTAACACCTGCTTCCATCAGATCCGGATAGGCTCCACGGGTAACAATCTGAATCAGCTTCTTGTCCGGAATGAAAGGAGTCACGATGCGGACATCCACTCCCCGCATAGCAGCATTCTTAATATCCTCCGTCAGGTCATAGTCAATAATCAGATAAGGCGTGGTAATGTAGACATAGTCCGTAGCCTGACTGATGATATTTTGATAGACCGTTTTGCCAACCTGAACCTTATAAATAGGCTTAGGCCCGCTGCCATAGGGAACGTAAAGCCCTTTGCCTTCGACAGCTTTATTTTCCAGATGGTACTTGTCAAAGTCTGTAATTTCCCCACGATTGATATACCAGTTCATGAGAAAGAGCCGCGTCAGAGCCTTGACTGCCCGACCTTCCAAGCGGACACCGCCATCTTTCCAGTGGCCAAAACGGACGATATGATTGATATACTCGTCAGCCAGATTGATACCGCCAGTATAGCCAACCTGACCGTCAATGACCAAAATCTTGCGGTGATCACGATTGTTGTAGGATACCGTCATCCGCGGAATCACCTTGTTAAACTTATAAGCCTCGATGCCCATCTTGCGCAGCTTACGCGTATAATCACCAGGCAAAGTGGCCATGCAGCCAATATCATCATAGAGCAGTTTGACTTCAACGCCCTGCGCAGCTTTTTCGACCAAGATTTCCAGAACACTGTCCCACATCAGCCCTTCATCGATGATATAAAACTCCAGAAAAATAAATTTCTCAGCAGCCCGCAGATCAGCCAGCATGGCCTCAAATATCTCCTCACCGATAGGAAAATAGCGAGAAGCTGTACCGTCATAGACATCTGCATTATTGTCCATACTCAGCAGTGATTTGATAATACCATAGGCCGACTTGTTTTCCTTTTTCAGCTGGACACGGAGTTCATAGCTATTGTCCTCTCGAAATTTCATAGAGTCCATATTTTCCAGCTGAATCATTTCCTTTTTAGACAACCGTCGCTCACCAAACATCAGATAGAGCAGGAAGCCAAAGACCGGCACCACGGCAATCAAAAGCCAAGTCACCTTGCTCTCCGGTGGCATATTGCGGTTGACAATCGCTAAAATAGTCCCAATATACAGGAAAACAATCATCGCCACTGACAGCCAGTTGGGTGCAATCTCATTAAAATAGAAGAATGCAACAAAGACAAAGGCTAGCTCCAGCAGCATAATAATGATGCTGAAACCGTATTTTGACATTAATAAGCGGAATTTCCTGAAAGTCATACACTCTCCTATCTCATTGCATATATTCTAGTATATCAGTAAAACTGCCTTAAAACAACGTTTATATCAATGCAAACTGTATTTCTGATTGATAAAAATCTAAGTACAGCTTTTGAATACTACTATCCTCTAAGTCGCACTGCAAGATTACAACTGATAAAAGGAAAAGCCCTATTCAAGACAGGGCTCTTTCATCATTGTTTCGTAAAGACCAGTGTGTCATCATCATAAGGTTCTTGGGAAAGATCCTCAATTGTCAGCTGATTGCCCTCAATGCGATAGCGCTTGACATCATCTCCGATGATCATGGTCTGGTTGGTAGCATCAATCTGAACCTGTTCAATTTCCTGCTCACCATCCGACTCGACCTTGGTCAGCTGGCCAGTAGTTCCTGAAATCTGCAAGGTCAGCTGATCGCCTTCATGGCTTGTCTGATAGCTGCCATCCAGCTCGCCATTGGCTACTTGCTCGGAAGAGGATGCAGAAGCAGATGAGCTGCTATTGGCCGCACTAGACGTGCTAGCTACTGACGAAGACTCTGCTGGCTTGCTGGAAGCGACTGACTGAGACTGAGAGGAAGGTGCCGTCTGGTTCTGATTAGAACCGCAAGCTGCCAAGGCTAAAACAGCCGCAGCAGTTAAACCTGAAATCATTAACTTTTTAGAAATTGCCATAGTGTTCTCCTTTTTCTTCTGTCTTTATTGTACCAAAGCAGGACTCCGGCGGTAAATTTATAAACTTGTCAAATAAGCTCTGACTTCTGCAATAAAATAAAGAGAACCCGTAATGAAAAGCAGCTGATTAGCGTTTTGCCTCTCCTGAAAATTCTGAATAAGCTGCCGATAATCCTCTATGTAGAAGAAGCCTTCCGCTTCAGCTTGACCAAGGGAATCTCCATCAGAAAAGGAAGTAACCGTCAACTGAACATCTGGCAGAGCCTCTCGCAGATAAGCCAGCATAGTGCTGTAGTCCTTACGCTTGAGAGCACCAAAAAGAAGCAAGCACTCTTTATCTTTCTGGCTCTGGATAAACTCCACTAACCTCTCCAGTGCAGGAAGATTATGGGCCCCATCAAGATAAATACCTGGACTAGCTTCTTCCAATCGCCCTGCCCAGCGAGTCTCCTGCAAGGCTGTCCGAATCCTAGCAGAATCTATTTCCCACCCCTGCTGCTGCATGAAGAGCAGGAAAACCTGCAGGGCCAGCGCCGCATTTTCCTCCTGATAACCTCCCTTGAGGCCCAGCTCAAGATTGGATAGGGTCCTAGTCGAATTGGAAAAAGTCTGATTTGCAAAAGAAAAATCGCGACCATACTGATAGAGTTCTATTCCCAACTCCTCAGCTCTCTGCTCACAAACCAATCGTGCCTCTTCTGGCAGCGGCCCGATGACAGCTGGCCGCCCCGGCTTGAAAATCCCAGCCTTTTGCTCCGCAATCATCGTCAAGCTCCTTCCCAGAGTCTCCTGATGGTCCAAGCCCACGGAGCTGATGGCCGCAATATCTCCCGTAATAACATTAGTCGTGTCCAAGAGTCCGCCGATCCCCACCTCAATCAGGGCTATGTCCACTTCCTGCTCCTTAAAATAGAGAAAGGCAATCAAGGTCAGAATTTCAAAATAGGACAGCTGGTCATGACTTTTGAGCAGTTCTTGCTCCATCTTTTGCACCTGCTGACCCAGACGGATAAAATCAGCTGGAGCAATCGGTTGGCCGTTGATACAAATCCGATCGTGAATACTAATCATGTGAGGCGAAGTAAAACTTCCTGTCTTGCGACCATGCCCCGCAAACAGCCGACGCATGAAAGCAATAGTAGAGCCTTTGCCATTTGTACCAGTTACATGAATCGTTGGGTAGCTCTGCTCAGGATTTCCCAAAAGAGCTACAGCCCGCTGCATCCGCCCTAGACCCGAACGAAAGTTTAGACCAATTCGGCTGTTCAGCCATTCTTCAATTTCATTCATTTTCTTACCTAAAAAAGAGCAGCGAAGCAGAATTCAAATCTGAATTGCAACTCGCTCCTCTTTCTAATGTTTATGATATGAGATGGAAAATAACCGAGCCTTGGCTACTTCCTTCCTCTGTCAAGTTTAGCTAGCATCTCGCCTGCGCTTGTCTTTTTTAGAAACGATGCTAGGCCAATCTTACTCTTCCATAAAGCTGTTGAAGACTTCTTCAATCATATCCCATTCAGCATCTGAGTCTTCTGGGATTGGCTGCAGGTCGCCTTCTGTGCCATCTTCATTTTCAGTAAAGGAATAAGCTTGAATCTCTACTTCACCATTCTCATCTTCTTCCGCATTGGCCGGAATCAAAAGAACATAATTCTTGCCAAACTCTTCCTTGCCATCAATGGTCAAAAGAATTTCAAATAAAGTTTCGTTTCCTTGCTCGTCAACCAAGGTGATTAATTCACGCTCTTCATGCTCGTGGTCATGGTTATGATCATGTGTCATACTAGTGTCTCCTTCATTTCTTTTCTAAAAATTTCGATCCAGATAATTCTGCAAAATCAGCTGCGCCGCCAGCTTATCAATAACTTTCTTACGCTTGCTGCGGCTAATGTCCGCCTGCTCCACCAGCATGCGCTCAGCAGCCACCGTCGTCAGACGCTCATCCTGATAGTCAACCGGCAGACCAAACAGCTCAGAAACGCGCTGGCCATAAGCCTGACTGGCCTCCACTCGAGGCCCGCTGGTATTGTTCATGTTCTTAGGCAGGCCAATAACAAACTTATCAACCTTGTACTCTTTCACCAGCTCGCCCAAGCGCTCTAAGCCGAATTCGCCCTTTTCTTCATGAATCGGAATAATCTCCAGTCCTTGAGCTGTAAAACCAAGAGGATCACTAATGGCAACCCCAACCGTTTTCGAGCCCACATCTAATCCCATAATTCTCATTAGAGATCGACGCCTTGTCCTTTCAAATAATAACGAACCAACTCCTCAACAATCTCATCGCGCTCGTATTTGCGGATTTGATTGCGGGCGTTGTTATAGCGAGGTACGTACGCAGGATCGCCACTGAGTACGTATCCCACGATTTGATTGATTGGATTGTATCCTTTTTCATTGAGCGACTTGTAGACATCGGTCAAAGTCTCGCTAATTTCCTTTTTATTTGAATCATCGAGATTAAAACGTACTGTTTCATCTGTAAATCCCACAATTACACCCTCTTTCTTTAGAATATCCCTATTATAGCATAATTATAGGCTTTTCACAAATTTAATTCACCTGAATTCTCCTAATTTTTCAATAAGCTTTAGCTAATATTTATCCGAAGCCTGGCTCTAAAATCCAGCAAAAATCCAGCTCTCTTTAGAGAACTGGATGGAAACTTCCTAATTTGAAGACGGCACTTCCACACCGTCGCTTCCCTTAAACTTGTTAAGCAATTCTTCCGGACTCAGGGTCTCGATTTGCTCAAACAGCTGCGCGTAGTTTGGAAGCTTTTTGGCTGCTTCGTAGTCTAGATTCTCAGGATCGATAGTCATCTCCAGAGAAATCTCTTCCGCTGTCATATCTGTTTTCAAGTCAAGACCGGTTATATTCACTGCTTCTTTCAGACCAAGCGCTTCCTCGATCAAAGACAGCATTTCTTTCTTTACGGTGGAAACATCCTGTTTTGACAGAGCTTCCTTGATATTGTCAGGAATAGCCTTGCTGACATGCAGGATAACCTTATCATACTTCTGTCCGCTGTAGCTGACGGTTAAGATCCTAGTTTCTTTTCCATGTTCTAATTGCTTCTCAGTTTTATAGGACTTAGTGACAATATCTCCTTTTCCAGCCCCTCCCTGTGAGGATGAACTGCTATTTGACTGCTGACTGCAAGCCGTTAAGATTGCCAAAGCTGTCAGCAAAAAGACAATTAATTTTCTCATGTCTTATCTCCTTCAATATTGAGCTGATTTTATCATATCATTATAAAAACGGCGCTGTCAAACTGATTGTCACTCTGTCATTAAAATGTAATAAAAAAGAGCAGCTTATTTCTGCTCTTCTGCTCCATTCATCAGGAGATTGTTGATGTATTCTTCTGGCGTCAGCTTAATCATTTCTTTGAACTTGAGATTTTGAAAATAAGGCATAGCCGCTGCTTTTTCGATATCCAAACTCTCAAAGTCATAGGTAGAAGTCATTTTCAGCTCGTTCTCATTCAAAATTGTCACTGAGCCGCTAAAACCTTGAAGTCCACGAGCCTGCACATAGTCTGCATCCTGCTCCAGTGACTCATTGAGCGACTTCTGCGCTTCCTCCAGCCCCATCTGCTTGATGGCTTCTTTCATCTCATCATCAGTCGCAGTCAGCCTTTCAATAACCAAGCGTTTAAAATGCTCTCCCTGATAAGTTACTGTCTGACTCTGCTGGTTTCCTCGTTCATCCTTTGGAAAAACAAGCGTCCGAGTAATCACTTCCTGCTGCTTGGCATTATCAATGATAGGCAGATTATTGCTGATTTCTTTCTTGTCAGCCGCATTCGAATTCGTCTCTGTCTTTTTATGTCCACAGCCTGCTAACAGTGCCACACTCAATCCCAGTCCTACTAAAATTTTCTTCATCTTCCATCCTCCTCAGAGATATTGTATCACAGTTCTGCTCCTTGTCAATCCATCCAGTCGCCAAAGACTGCTATCAACCTGAACAAAAAGAAGAGCCGAGATTCTCTTCCCGACTCTTTCAGTTATATTCAAAGTTTAAAGAGCTGCTCGCAGACGAGCTTCTGCATTTTCAACATTGCGAACAGAACGTGGCAGAAAAGCACGGATATCATCTTCTTTGTAACCAACTTGGAGACGTTTATCATCCACTAAAATGGGACTTTTCAAAATACGTGGGGTCTCCATGATGATGTCAAGAACTTCGTTGACACTTAATTCCTCAATGTCAACACCCAAACCTTTAGCATAGCGGTTTTTTGATGAAACAATGCTCGCGATACCATTTTCTGTTTTGGTTAAAATATCCAGAAGTTCCTCTTTGGTGATGCCTTCTTTGCCTAAATTTTGTTCTTTATAAGTTAATTGATGAGCGTTTAGCCAGGTTTTTGCTTTTTTACAACTAGTACAACTTGAGACAGTATAGATTGTGATCATGTAAGTACTCCTTTCGCTACACGATACTAATATCGTAGTCTATTATATCACAAAAACCATCGGTCTTGCGACCTATTTTGCAAAATTACTCTTCAATTTCGATGGCATCGTCCAAATCCAGAGTCACTTCTTCCATCGTTTCCACAGGGCTGTCAGCCTTGTTGCCAACCGCTTCTGCCAAGTCATCGCCTTCAATCAAACCATAACGTACACGAACCTGGCGGTCAATTTCGTCAAAGACTTCTGGATGATCAGCCAAGTACTTCTTAGCATTTTCAGAACCTTGACCGATTTTTTCATCATTGTAGGAGTACCAAGCACCAGCTTTTTTGATGATGTCTAAATCAGTCGCAATCTTAATCAGCTCACCTGTCTTGGAAATACCTTCGCCGTACATGATTTCCACGAAGGCTTCTTTGAATGGCGGAGCTACCTTATTTTTAACAACCTTAATCTTGGTTTCTTTACCAACATTGGTATCCTTCTCATCACCAGTTCCCTTGATTTGAGTATTACCACGGACATCCAGACGGACAGAAGCATAGAACTTCAGTGCACGGCCACCTGGTGTTGTTTCAGGATTACCAAACATAACGCCAACTTTTTCGCGCAGCTGGTTAATGAAAATCGCAATCGTCTTCGTTTTGTTGATAGAAGCAGACAGTTTACGCATAGCCTGGCTCATCATCCGAGCCTGCAAGCCGACATGGCTGTCACCGATATCGCCATCGATTTCTGCACGTGGTACCAGGGCTGCAACTGAGTCTACAACCACCAAGTCCACCGCACCTGAGTCAATCAGCTTGCCGGCAATTTCCAATCCCTGTTCCCCAGAGTCAGGTTGAGACAGCAGCAACTCATCAATATTAACACCTAGAGCAGCCGCGTATGACGGATCCAAAGCATGCTCAGCATCGATAAAGGCTGCGATACCACCTTCTTTTTGCGCTTGAGCAACAGCGTGAAGCGCAACGGTTGTCTTACCAGAAGACTCCGGACCATAGATTTCAATAATCCGTCCCTTAGGGTAACCACCAGCACCAAGGGCAATATCCAAGGCCAAAGAGCCAGAACTCATAACTTGAACCTTTTGCTCTGCCCGCTCGCCAAGACGCATAATAGCTCCCTTACCAAAGTCCTTTTCAATGTTTTTAAGAGCATTATCCAAGGCTTTTTGGCGCTCATCGCCGAATTTCTTTGAGATTTCGTCTAATTTTTTTTGTTTCTTTGCCATTTATTTCTCCTGTTTTTTCTAAAATGTCTTTTGGCCATCTTGGTCATTATACCAAAAATCAGCTATTTAATAAAGTTTTTCGTACTAGGTTGAAGGCGTGCAGAACAGCAATTTTCCGCACATCACGCCGACTTCGTCCAGCAATATTGACCTTAATAGTTTCTGTTCCTGAAGCACTTGCTAAGCCGATAAAAACGGTCCCTGCTGGATGGCCTTCCAGTGAATCTGGACCAGCCACACCTGTCAGACTGACAGCTAGGTCACTTTCGGTCAGCTTTCTAGCCTGCTCTGCCATTTTCCCAGCCGTAAAAGCGGAAACGACACCGTGCTTCTCCAGGTCTCCCAACGGAATATCCAGCATCCGGCTCTTTTCCTCCATGCTGTAGGTGACAAAGCCACCTGAAAAAATGGAAGAGGCTCCAGCAAAATCAGCCAAGGTCGCCTGAAAGAGCCCTGCTGTCAGACTCTCCGCCGCCGAAATCGTCTTTCCTTGACTCTTGAGCAAATCAAAAGCCACCTGTGCCAAGGAATTGTCATCCCCGTAACCATAGAAAATCTCTGACAGTGACTGTCCCTCAAAAGTCTTATGGGACAAAATTTCCTTTTCCACAGCCTCAAACTTAGTGTCGGCTTCTGCCTGACTCAGAGCCTTGGTAGACAGTCGTAGGGTAACTTCTCCTGTCTTTGCATAAGGAGCAATGGTGGGGTCACTCTGCTGCTCAATCATCTCTGACAAAATAGTCACTAGCTGACTCTCGCCGATACCAAAGAAGCGCAGCACCCGTGAATACAATTTCTGGCCTGTGGATAAGAGGGGAACCAGCTCGTTATTGACCATGGGCTTGAGCTCACTAGGCGGGCCAGGCAGGACTACATAGGTCACTCCGTCTGCTTCTAACAATCCTCCGACAGCTAAACCAGTCGCATTTGGTAAAGGAGCCGAGCCTTCAACCAGCTGGGCCTGACGCTCATTATTGGGAGTTCGAGCATAATCTGGCCGGCTGGCAAAAAAGCAATCCAGCTTTTCCACAGCCTGTGAGTCAAAATTGAGCTCACGTCCTAAGAACTTAGCCAAGGTCTGCTTGGTCAAATCATCCTCTGTTGGCCCCAAGCCTCCTGTTAGGATAATCAGATTACTACGCCCTTGAGCAATTTCCAAAACAGAGAGGAGACGATTTTCATTGTCCCCCACTGCTGTTTGAAAATAAACATCAATCCCTAGACTCGCCAGTTTTTCAGATAAAAATTGGGCATTGGTATTGACAATCTGACCTGTCAGAATCTCGGTGCCCACAGCAATAATTTCTGCTTTCATAGAACCTCCTATCTTACTATTCGGAATTGGCTTTATTTTATCACAAAAAATCTTAAAAAAGTTGATTTTCATTTCAAGAAATAAAAAGAGCTGTCAAGCTCCTTGACAAACTTGTCAACATGCTGTGAAAAACTTTTAAAAAGGACTGGTGTTATGCAGAATAACTAGATTGTTAGGGAAATGCTATTGGCAAATGGTTTCATTATTTTTATAATAAAGATGAAAAAATAAAATCATCTAAATAATTTTATTTGAAGAAAGGAGATCATCATGAAAATTTCACAAGTTCTCAAAGATATTCGTCAACAAAATCAACTCACTCAGGAGGCTTTGGCGGAAAGACTCAAGGTTTCCCGCTCCGCCATTGCCCGCTGGGAAAGTGAAAAAGGGATCCCTGATATTGGAAATCTCATCGCTATCAGTCGGGAGTTCGATATCAGTCTGGACACACTCATCAAGGAGGATGAGCGCTTGGAGAAAAAAGTCATCGAAGACAGTAAGGCCAAGAAATGGCATTATTTAGTCATCCTCTACCTTTTTTCCATCTTGGTTTATATTGGTGTCTTTGCTTACTTGCACCATATCTTTATGGCTGGCTTCCTCATCTCCACCCTCTTTATGCTCTTCTATGAACTACGCATCTTTATCAAGGAAAAGATTTGGATGCAGAAGGATAACTAAACGAAATTCCTTGGATGTTAGAAAACCAAGGAATTTTTTCTATGAAACAAGGAATATAGTCGCACTATTATGAAAGAGAACAGACAAGCAAAGAAAAAAGAGGAAAGTAAAACTGCAGCTACCTTTGACAAATGAGCTGAATCAAGATTTGTATTTCAAAAATTTATTGGAACTTTTGTCTTTATGCGTTTGTCGTGTCATCATAAATTATTTTTTAAACGCTTCGTATAGTTTTTTATAGAACTCTTTCTTTTCTTTTTTTTGATTATTAAACTCTTTTTTGCCGTAATCAAAATTCGCTACTGAAAATCCCTTGCCATCATCAGAAAAAGTGAAGAATTCTATCCCAATCAATTTATTATTTTTAGCATCTACTACAGTAGTTCCTAAATTATTGTTAAATTGTTTAACTTCTTCTTCACTAACTCCAAATCCCATAGCAGTGCCATCTGCAATAATATTTGAAAACACTTCTTCTGAAGATGCTACTTCTTTGACAGATATTAGATAGACAGCATCTTCTGTTTCTACTTGCCTTACCTTATCCCATCTTTCGGTATCATTCGAAGAGATTGTATAGACTGTTAAATCCACCGAAGGTTTATTGGAATTTTCTTTTTTAATCACTTGTTTGCCAATTAAGACGATTGCGAGTATTCCAATGACTAGTAGCAAACTAATATAAATTTTCTTTTTCATGCCTGACTTCCTATATCTTTTATATCAATGATAACATCAACTTTACTATATACAGCTGGATCATGCGTTGCTATAATAACATAATTATCCTTGGTTGCTTCACTCAATAATAAGTTGATGATTTCATTCCCAATCTCACTATCCAAGGCTCCTGTAGGTTCATCCGCTAAAATAATTTTACGCGGTTTCATTAACATTCTTGCAATAGCTACACGCTGAGCCTGTCCCCCAGACAATTCATATATTTTATGTTTTAAATAGTCCCTAGAAAGGCCTACTTTTTCAAGTATCTCAGATATAATTTTTTTGTCTTTATTGAGGAGTTTTAAATTATCATATACTGTTTTGTTTTCTATCAAAGAATAATTTTGGAATACATACCCAATAGTATTTTTAAAATAGGTTCTTTCTTTTGTTTTCCAAATATCCTGTTTATCAACTAACACTTTTCCACTGTCAATTTTTTCTAGCCTTCCTATAATGTTTAGCAAGGTAGTTTTACCTGAACCCGAACCGCCAATCAAGGCGTAGCTTTTTCCAGCTTCAAAGGTTAAATTTAAATCTGTAAATATTTCTTTTGAGCCATATTTTTTTGTAACATTCACAATTTCAATTGTCATTAGTCATCCCCTTTTAGAATTTGAGTGTATCTATCAGATAATTTTCTGAAACTTATTATCATTGACATCATTAAAACCGTTAAAGAAGCAAGACCAATATACAATAACTCTATTTGTCCTGTCATGATAAATGTCAATAAGATAACCATTATAATCGTTATCATAAAATATTTTAGACTTGAAATGGCCATACCTGTTTTCGATAGGCCTAAAATGATTTTTTTGACATAGTCATTCTGTTTTAAGGCAACAAACATTTGAGCATATTGATAAATGAGTAGAAATACAATTCCACAAATAATTATTTGCAGTATTTTTGAAAGGAGAATTTGGTGCTCTAAAGATTGAATATTAAGTTTCACAGTTTGGTAAACCTCGACTGGATTGATTGAAAAATTCAAACTAGCACTCAAATCGTTGATGTCCTTAATTGCTTCTGGACTAAAAAGTGAGTTATATATGATATTGCTTGCCAAAATAAAATCGTTAGTTTCTACCATTTTATCAGTATCTAATATAACCACTATATTACTCTTACTATTTGTCACACTTTCCAAAGGTAGATTATCTTTATTTTCAGGGACACTACTGCCATTTTCATTGAAATAGAAAAATTCTTGCCCATCAGGAATGACTTGCACCGTAAGATCATCTTTTGTATAGTTTGTACCAGTAAATTGTTCTGCTACAACCGTATTCTCGATTGATGCCTTATTCTCTTTAAATTTATTAGGAATATAGATGGTTGCTATTTTATTATCTAAAATACGATAGTTTGTTCCATTAACTTTATTTTGTACCTTAGCACCTGTTTGATTGATATAAACCAGCTCTTTATTAACCTCTGGATTCGTTATCCCATCACTTTTTAATTGCTTAGAAAAATCTTCTGTAACATGAGAAGTTTTCATAAAATCTGGAACATAGGCTGAAGATGATTTGATATATATAAAATCCAGTTTTTTTAAGGCTTTAGCAATCTCTATATACTTAGCTCCTGAGTCATTTGCTTCTTCTCCATTAGTAACAGATTCATTTTCAATACCCAAAAACTCTAGTCTTTTCCAATCTTTTACTGCACTCCATGGTTCTAAATGCTTTATCTGTATATTTATCTTTGATTGACTAGCCTTTGTTTCCCGTAAAAAGACTCCTGAAACAACTATTATGCTAGAAATAACCGCAAGCCATACGATAAAAATGAGGCTGTTTTTGGCCTTATTTTTTATAATTTCAATAGGCTTTTCAACCTGAATCGTCAGCCAAAATAAAACAAAGGTGATGAGATCAATGATTTGAAAAATTATAAAATTGGTTAGAAGTAGAGAGAAGAATAACTTGGAACTATAGGTGAAGAGACCACTCCCCAGAAAAGAGCCATAGAAAACCATCAATAAAGCAACTAAAATCAGCTCAAAAGTAACAGAAATTAAATAATCCTTTTTTAGGTTATACACAGGCAATCCTAAAGAACGTCTTATCATCCCTTCTTTAATCTTTCTCGCTCTAACAACAAATAAAACAACTAATAAGGTTAAGTAAATTGAAATCATTAACAAAAATCTTAAAGAGCCAGTAAATTGTATCATTCCTCCCATATACCAAGGGTAAGCCATATATACTACTTGCAGACCTGTAGACGTAAGTTTTTTTAAACCATTTGAATCTATTTCCCCTAGAGTATAGTACATCCCTGTTATCGGTATAGACTTTAATTGTTCATGGCTGGCATCATCAAGATTTATATAAGTCAACTGTCCTGAATTCTGAACCACCGGCTTGTATATTTTAACTTTTTTCTCTTCTGATAGGCCACTAATCATTTGATATATTTCTTCATTAGAAAGATTGCTTTTCCCTTGAATGGAGAAGGCACCATCAATTGGTAAAGGTATTGGTTTTTGAGTATCACTAATACTAACCAGACCAATGGCAGCAATTAAGCAAAAAAAGAGTCCTATAACACCTAATTTTAATTTCATAAGCTCCTACCTATATTATAAAAGACCCTATAATATTATTGGTTCTTCCAACTTTCATAAACTATTGTTAAAATTTAAAGTAGTTCCAATGTGCATTTAATCGAACATCATTCCAACTTTTTGTTGAACTTGACATTGCCCATCCATATTTTTGAGAATCAGATGACTTAACAGTTCCCCAAAGATTAGTTATCGAAGATTTTGAACCAATATTATTCGGAGATTTAACATAGTAATTAGAATAACCATAGTTATCATTCACACCATAATTCCATTCATCAATAATCGGATATGGGGCTGGATATGCTACTTCTGCACTAACGATACTAGTCATAGTAGTTAGCCCAAAACCTAAAGAAACTGTAGCTAATAAAGCTAATGTTTTATTTTTAATTCTTAAATTTTATAGATTCTAATTTTTAAATATATATATATTTAATCTTTGCCTACTTTTTTGAAATATTTAGAACATTGAACTCACTCCACTTCTATCCTATCCACCTTATCTCCACGGCCACCACCATGGGAGTGCATTTACAAGCATTATTAGCGTCATTGCCAATAAAATAGAATTGTATTTCACTTTCTTCATTTTTGCCCTCCTTTTTATTTCATGATATACTATTTTAAAATATTTTTTCAAAATGTAGCTTTTAGTAACATTTTAAAAAGGAGTTCTTATGCGCTGGGATTATGGAAAAATCTATAAAAAAATTAGGAAATCAAAAGGGTTGACTCAAGAAGAAATTTGTGGAGATTTTTTAGCTCGCTCAACTTTGGCACGAATTGAAAGCGGGCAAGTCGTGCCAAAGTTCGATACCATGATTTTTTTACTTCGCCAGATAGATATGACACTAGAAGAATTTAAATATATTTGTGATTATTATCAACCTAGTCAACGGCAGAAAATTTTAAATTCTCTGTATAACCAAGGTGAGTCTATTGTAGGGACGAAAAGCTTGTTACAATTGAAGAGAGAATGCGAGGCATATCTATATAAACATTCCGATATTCCGATTAAACATGCTTTAGATAGCATCAATATTACTATTCATCTGAGACAAAATGGAATTTCTGAGACAAAAGAAATTAATGCTACTACCAATAAAATTTGGGCGTATTTAGAAAAACAGGACACTTGGTATGAAAGTGATTTTCGACTGCTTTCTACCATCCTTTATTTCTTCCCTTTAGAAAATATCAAACAATTTACCCAAAAGATTTTAAATAGCATAAAAAAATACCAATCATTTCGCAATGGGAATAATCTACAAATCGGACTCTTAGTCAACCTTTCTACCATCTATCTTTATAATGGATTAAAGAGAGAATGCGCTGAAATTACTACGTACATTTACGATTTGTCAAAAAAAGAAAAACGTTATGATTCCCTCGGGCTTTCACAGATTCGACTTGGAATTTGCAAAAATGATAACGAATTAATAAAAAAAGGGATTGCTCTACTACAACTTGCCGATGAAAAAGAGCTAGTAAAATCTCTAAAAGAAGAAATTGAAAAATACCGTTGAGAATCTTTCTCAAACGGTATTTTTACGTGGATTAAAATCACAATCATTTTCATGATCGTTGATAAGGCCAGCTGCTTCTAGGAATGAATAGACACAAACGGGACCGACAAATTGAAATCTTTGACAAGGTGTCAAAATACTTTTATAGTCTCTTATTAAACAAAAGGAATCACTATTTTAAATGATTTACATGCTCCCTACTCTCTAAAGATAAATTAGCTGATTATACATTACTTTCATCTTTCTATCTTAAAATAAATGAAATAATAAAAGCAATAATATTGTTGCAGCAATGAAGGGCAATTGGATACCAGATATTCTTGTCCTTTCTCAGATACAGGAGCGAGAGAAGAAGACCTCCGGCAATATAGGAAATAGCTGTCACCCACTCTGATAAGTCCCAGCTGTGCATATGAAGGGTGGCAAATAGAAAGGTTGTTAAGACAATACCGAGCCCGTCAGAGAATTTTGCCAAGAAAGTGCCTAGGAAAAAGCGACGGAAGAAAAACTCTTCAACGATTGGCCCGATAAAGCAACCGATAACCAAGATTAGAAAGGGATTTTTCAACAAGGCACCTTGAATACTGGCATCATTCTGCCCCTGTAGGGGCAGTCCTAGTACCTGTTTAATGACACCCGAAAGCAGGTTGCAGGCAATGGACAGGAGGAAAACAAAGAACATATACAAGGAGATCGTTTTTAGAAATTCCTTCTTTTTAGTCAGAATCAAGGCCAGCTGCTCCTTTAATTCTTCACGATAAGCTAAGATTCCCAAGATAAATAAAAGGAAATAAACTGGGTAAATCAACCAATTTATCCCAATCAACTGCAAGCCTCTAGCTAGGAATAAGATCGTATAGAGGGTGATAAAAATAAGGAGAAATTTTCTTGTTTTCATTGTTCTACTTCCAATCACAATCATTTTCATGATCATTGATAAGGCCAGCGGCTTCTAGGAATGAATAGACACAAACGGGACCGACAAATTTGAAGCCTTGCTTTTTCAGCGCCTTGGACATGCTTTCTGACAGCTCTGTCTTAGCTGGCGCTTCCTTGTAGTTCGTAATTTGATTGTCAATCGTTTTGAAATCTACAAAGGACCAGACAAAGTCATTAAAAGAGCCAAACTGCTTTTGAACAGCCAAAAAAGCTTGGGCATTAGCCCTAGTTGCATAAATCTTCATCTTGTTACGGATGATGTCGGGATTATCCAACAAACCATCCAGATCTGCATCTGTCATCTGAGCAATTTTCTGGGCATCATAGAAATGAAAAGCTTCCCGAAAAGCCTGACGTTTATTCAGAATGGTCTCCCAAGAAAGTCCAGCCTGATAGGTCTCCATGCAGAGCAATTCAAATAATTTCTGATTATCATGGAGGGGTTTGCCCCACTCCTCATCATGATAGGCTACATACAAGGAGTTGTTCATTTTTACCCAGCCGCATCGTTTGGTCATAACTTTCTCCTATTTCACCAACATCTTAAGGGCTGACTTGATATAGTTTTCTGCTGTATCCGTCGTTCCTTCAAAGAATTTCTTGATTTTCTTGAGCTCAGCAGCTTTGTAGCCCAGAGCCAGCATGGCTTCCATGGCTTCTTCCAGCTCCTGATTATCCACAGTCTGGACAGGTGCCTTGCTTTCTGCCAGACCATCCGCCGCCACTACCTTGCCTTCCAAGTCCAGCACCATCTGCTGGGCTGTTTTCTTGCCAATTTTAGGAAACTTGGTCAGGTAGGTGATATTTTTCTGCTCAATGGCTTGCACTAAGCCAGCATTATCATCCGCCGCAATAATTGCCAGGGCAGACACTGGGCCGATACCTGAGACTGAAATCAAGCTGAGAAAGAGTTGCTTCTCCTCCTCAGTCGCAAAACCGTACAGGAGCTCCGCGTCTTCCCTCACCACCTGGTGCACATAGACCTTAGCTTCCTGATGAAGACGCCCTGAGTATGCATAGGGGTTGGCCACATGAAGAATATAGCCGATAGAGTTGACTTCCAATACGATGTACTTGGCTGTAATTTTACTGATGATTCCTTTAAAATATTCGTACATAATCTTCCTTCTTTTTGTATCATTTTGCCTATCTAGTATATCATATTTTCTGTCTGGAAACTGCAAATAGAAGTGCAACCAGCGGTTGACAAAATGTACAGGAAGCTGTATTCTCAAGATAAATAAAAGCTGTTAGGATAGAGATAGAAAAAAAGGAGGCTGTGATGATGAAACTCGCTTATAAATTATTTGAACTAAGAAAAGAAAAAGGCTGGTCACAAGAAAAACTGGCTGAACAAATCAATGTCTCTCGCCAAAGCATTTCTAAGTGGGAGTCTGGCCAAGCGCTGCCAGAGCTGGAAAAAATTGTAGAACTGAGCAAGATTTTCCAAGTGACGACAGATTATCTGCTTATAGAAGACAGCGATAAGCCGGAAATAAACCCCGTCCTCTCAGAAGACGAAAAAGATCGCTACTATAAGGAAGTGAAATCTTATAGCTTCTGGCAGGTTCTGTATATTTTTGTATCAGCTCTGGCTATCTTTCTCTTTTTCGCAGGTTCCAGCTTTCCAGCAAAATTTACTGCCCTGGTCTGGTTGAGCTTTTTCCTCTTAATCGCATCAGCAATGGCTATTAACAAGGCGCTAAAGATCAAGAAAAAGTATCTGGACAAGGTTATAGGCCTTGATGAGGATTCTAAAAAAGAAGGTGCTAAAGATGAAACTAAAAACTGACAATCCCATACCTGTCAAAACTCGTCTGAAAGAGCTGATTGGAGACTGGCTCTTCATTTCGGGCTACCTCATTGTTCTTTTTTTACTAGCTATGGGCTTTTACAATCTAGTTCTAGGAGATATTCCTACATTCACTGAAGCTCAGAGCCAGCTTCTGGCTTTTTCTAGCTCCGTCCTGCCTCTAACTATCATCTTTGCTTGGCTAGACTATAGAAAAGGAAGTTTTGGCAAGCGTTGGGCAGGTTTACAGTTGGTTTACAAGCACAGGAACCTTTCCCACAGCCTTTTGCGCTCTGCTATCAAGTTTTTCCCTTGGCAGCTGGGACATATGGGAGCTATCCGTAGTGCTTATCAAGCAGATGCCCTGTCAATTTTCTTGTCAACTTCAGCAGGGATTCTCTTCTTGATCTTTCTGCTGATGGGACTGCTTCGCAAGGACAAACGCCATCCAGCTGATTTACTTGCTGGAACACAAGTTCAGCTCAAAAATTCAAAACAGCTCTAGTTCTATGACTAGGGCTGTTTGATCTTCTATAGAGTTTAGTATTTCCCCAACTCCCGCAGGCTAGTATGATTTTCCTGAATGCGGCGGAACATTTTTTCCATATCCGACTTGGTAAAGTTGACTAAGACCGGTCGGCCGTGTGGGCAGTTGTAAGGATTGTCACACTGGGACAGCTGAAAGAGCAAGTCACGCGCAGAGTAGTCATCCAGACTGTGATTGGCCTTGATGGAGCGTTTGCAGCTCATCATAATGGCTAGCTCTGCTCGATATTTCTTAATAGAAACTTCCTTGGTCAGGAGAAGCATATCACACATCTCATAGATGCCAGCCTCGATCTCCTCTTCCTTGAACCAAATAGGATGCTCACGGAGGATAAACTGGTTGGCTCCGTACTCTTCTAAAAAGATGCCAGCATCTTCTAACAGCTCCATCCGCTGCTTGATTCGCAGCATATCGTCCGCTGGAAATTCAAAGATATAGGGCACCAAGAGCTGTTGCTGGCTATTGTCCACATCCCCAATCTTCTCTCGATAATACTCATACTTGACCCGCTCTTGGGCAGCATGCTGGTCAATAATGTAAAGACCGCCCTTGCCCTGAGCAAAGAGATAAGTGCCATGCATCTGGCCAAAATATTCTAACTCTGGGAAGCTTGACTTCTCTTCCTGTTCCAACTTATCCACAGCCCGCTCCAGACTGGCCTGGTCTAGCTCTGGATGGTCTAGCTGATCATAACTAACTGGCTTTCTCTCTGCAAATTTGACCGAAGTTGATTGTGGCGGTTCTGCTTTTTCATCTGTCGCTTCATGAATAGGCTCCGCTGATTCTTCGAAGGATAACTGCTGCTCGGCCACCTGTGGCTTGAGGAAAAAGTCATTCTGCTCCTTATCGTAGTAGAGGCGATTTTCTTTCAGCGGGAGGCTAGTCTGTTCAGGCTTAGCCGCGCGCTTAACAGTTGATTTGGCAAGATTTTCCAAAGCATCTGGGATAAGGTCTTGCTCCTTGAGACTGGTCGCAATGGCTTGCGAAATCAAGGCCATGAGTTCGCGCTCTTTAGAAATCCGCACCTCTTGCTTGGTCGGATGGACATTGACATCGGCCAGATAGGGGTCAATCTGAATATTGATGACCGCGAGTGGAAAGCGGCCTACCATCAGCTTGCTGCCGTAGCCGTCCAAAATAGCACGATTGAGCAGGAAATTCTTGATATAGCGGCCGTTGATGAGAATCGTAATATAATTACGATTCGCACGAGTCAACTCAGGCAGACTGACATAGCCGCTCACTTCAAAGTCCAAATCTGAAGCAGAGATTTCCACCATTTTCTTAGCTGTTGCCAAACCATAGATTCCTGCAATAGCCTGACGCAGATTACCACTGCCGGCAGTCCGTGTCATTTCGCGGCCGTCGCTGATAAGGGTGAAAGCCACTTCCGGATGGGCCAGACTAAGCCGATTAATCACATCAACGATATGGGAAAGTTCAGCCTGCTGGCTCTTCATATACTTGAGCCGGGCGGGAGTATTGAAGAAGAGATCTTCTATCTTGATTTTCGTTCCCACCGGACTACTGGTAGGCTCATGCTCTTCGATCTCGCCACCCTGGGCAACCAGCAGAGTCCCGTGCTGGCCGGCTTCCGTCGCTGTCTCAATAGTAAAACGCGAGACAGAAGCAATGGAAGGAATGGCCTCGCCACGAAAACCCAATGTCCGAATCCGAAAGAGATCCGCCTGCTTCTTGATTTTACTGGTAGCATGGCGGCGAAGGGCCAGAGGGACATCTTCGTGATCTATGCCTTCGCCATTATCCGTTACCTGAATGCTCTTGAGTCCAGCCTCCTCGATTTCGATGGTAATCTGACTAGCACCCGCATCAATTGAATTTTCCACTAGCTCCTTGACCACGCTGCTAGGCCGCTCAATGACTTCACCTGCCGCAATCTGATTGGCTAGAATTTCTGGAAGTTCGATAATTTTTGACATCTTTTTCTCCGTATTTATTCTGCTATATATTATAACACATTGGGCTCTTTCTATCAGAAGGCAGCCTTTTCTCAACCACTCTGCTCACAAGACAAACCAGATAGACACAAATAGCTGCCACATAGACAAAAGGGCTTGTTTTCGCTGCCAAGTTGCGGTTTAATAAAGGTGAAAGGAGGAAGTTATGAAAGTTAAGCTAAGAATCGATTCTCAAGTCACCGAGGACTCCGTCAGCATTGAGGCTCGCCTCATGACAGAAAGTATTCAGGAATTGGTCCACTTTGCTCAACATCTAGGCAAAAAAGACAAGATTCATGTCAAAAAAGAAGATGAAATCTATCTGCTGGATGCTAAGGAAATCCACCGAATCTATACAGAAAATCGCCAGGTTCAGGTTCGAACAGCAAAAGACGGCTATCGAGCTCAACAAGCTCTTTATCAGTTGCTGCAGGTCCTACCGGAATATTTCCTGCAGATTTCTCAGTCGGAGATTGTCAATAGCCAACAAATCAGCCACCTCAAACTGACTCCAAATGGTCTGATTCAAATATTTCTGAAAAACGGCGAGCAGACTTACTCGTCCCGCCGTTATCTCAAATCCATTAAAGAAAGGTTGCAATTATGAAAACTCGTCTTAAAGAACTCTTTTTCGGAGGAATTGGAGGGATTTTCATCGGTCTCTTCTTCTCCATGATTATTTCTTTTTTTTACAATCCAGCTTATCTACCGCTTCATCCTCGCTCACCTATCGGTCACTTCTTTTTGAGCCAGCATGTCCATGTTTCCCTCATCATGCTCTACTGCATACTTATCTGGTTTATCATGGGAGCTATTTTCAGATGGAGTGGAAGCTTCTTCCAAAGAGACTGGAGCATCCTGCGCTCCATCGTCAGCCACTTTGGCGTGATGATTCTAACCTTTGCACTTTTGGCTAATCTAGCTGGATTTTTCCCAAGAGAAAAAATACTCAGCCTGACACTGACTGCCGTCGGGGAATTCACCCTCATCTATCTAATCATTTCAGGTGCCATCTACTACCGCACTTACCGCAACATTCAAAAAATCAATAGCGGTTTGTCTAGAAAATCGTGAGAAATAAAAAGAGCAGACTTGTTAATTTCACAAGTCTGTTCTTGGTTTTTACAACTTCTTCTTGAGCTCGGCCACTGCTGCCATGACTTCCAGGGGAGTCATATTGTAGATGTCCAAGTCTCGGAGTTCAGTCAGGATTGGATTTTCCGTTCCTTCTGCGAAAAGAGACATCTGCTCCGCCACTTGTGACCGTTTTTGTCTGGATTCGGTAGGAAGCTCTGAGCCTAGTCCTGTATCCTGACTCTCCAAATGACTCAAAATGTTATCCGCCCGCTCCAGTAATTTCTCAGGAAGACCGGCAATTTTCGCCACGTGAATCCCGTAGGACTTGTCAGCCGGACCCGGCTCAATCTTATGCAGGAAAGTCACCTGCCCATCCTTTTCCAAGGTTGCCACATGGACATTTTCCAAATGCTCCAAGCTGTCCTCTAAGGTTGTCAGCTCGTGATAGTGGGTGGCAAAGAGGGTTTTGGCCCCAGTATAGTGATGAATGTGCTCGATAATAGCCTGAGCCAGCGCCATCCCATCATAAGTAGCCGTTCCACGTCCCAGCTCATCAAAGAGAATGAGCGAACGCTCGCTGGCCTGCCGAATGGCCCGATTGGCCTCCATCATCTCCACCATAAAAGTGGACTGGCCAGATACCAGATCATCCGCCGCGCCGATGCGAGTGAAAATCGCATCGAATAGCGGCAGACTGGCAGACTGAGCAGGCACATAAGAGCCCATCTGTGCCATAATGACGATAATAGCCAGCTGGCGCATATAAGTCGATTTCCCGCTCATATTAGGGCCAGTAATCAGCTGGATGTCCGTTTCCTGGTCCAGCAGAATACTATTTGGAATGTAGCTTTGGGCACCCATGACCTTTTCCACAACAGCATGCCGACCTTTTTCAATCTGCAGACGGCGCTCTGCAGTAAAGACTGGGCGCACTAGATGCTGTTGCTCTGCCACCGCAGCAAAACTCTGCAGGACATCTACAGCTGCCAGCGTTTGTGCCAAGGCCTGCAAGCGCTGGATGTATTTGCCAGCTTCCTCGCGAATCCGCATGAAAATCTCGTATTCCAGATTAGCAGATTTTTCACGCGCCTCCAACATCTCTCCCTCAATCCGGGCCAACTCCTCCGTTCCGAAACGCTCAGAATTTTTCAGGGTCGCCTTGCGGAAGAAATGACTAGGCACATGAGCCAACTGAGAATTGGTCACATGGAAATAGTAACCATCTTTTTTATTATAATCAATCTTCAGGTTGCTGATGCCACTGTTAGCACGTTCTTTGACTTCCAGCTCCGCAATCCATCCAGTCCCCTCCCTCAGCACAAGCCGATACTGATCCAAGGTTTCATCAAAACCGGTCTGAATGATATTGCCCTCAGTGATGATATGAGGTGCATCCGGCGAAATAGCTGAGCTAATCAAGCCTGCCAACTCTGAAATAGGATCCAATCCCTCAATCAAACGAGCTAGATGCGGGCTGCCAATTCCTTGCAGGATAGCCTTAATCTGAGGCACATTGCCCAGGGTAGCTGCCAGCTGCAGCAGATCCTTGGGATTGGTCTTGCCAAAAGACACTCGACTGGCCAACCGCTCGATATCATAGACTCCCTTGAGGCTTTCTGTCAAATCACTTCGCTCAAAGAAATGATCCAGAAAAACCTCGACGACATTCTGCCGCTGGATGATTCGCGCTTCATCAATCAGCGGACGCTGGATCCAAGAGCGCAGCATGCGGCCTCCCATGGCCGTCTTCGTCTCGTCCATCAGCCAATAAAGACTGCCGTGCTTCTTGCCCGAGCGAGCATTTTCTGTCAAATCCAGACTCGCCTTGGTGGCATAGTCCATTTGCAGGAAGTCCTTGATTTCATAATGCTGAGCCTTCTTTAAATGGCTGAGCTCCCTCATCTGGGTCCGGTGCACATACTCCAGCAATTTCCCCGCAGCCTGACGTTCCATAGGAGACAGCTCCTCGCCCAACAGCTGAACATCATCCAAGGCTGTCTGTACATAGGACAGCAAAAGGTTCATCTGCCCAGCCAAGACCTGCTCCTCAGCTTCTGGCAAGGCATAGCCCAGCACCACTTCCCTAGCCTTCAAATTGCGGATTTCCCCGCAGACCAAGGCAAAGTCCTCTAAACTAGTCACCTGAAACTCACCGGTCACCAAGTCCATATAAGCCAGACCATAGAGGCCCTCTGAGTAATCCAGAGCTACCAGAAAGTTATTAGCAGAGTCCGGCTTACTGGAGTCCACCACCGTCCCCGGCGTGATAACCTGAACGACCTCCCGCTTAACAACGCCCTTGGCTTCCTTGGGATCTTCCATCTGCTCCGCAATCGCTACCTTATAGCCTGATTCGACCAAAACATCAATATACTGCTGAGCCGAATGATAGGGAACTCCAGCCATGGGAATGGGATTTTCTGCATTTTTATTTCGGCTAGTGAGAGAAATCTCTAAAATCTGGGCGGCATTGACCGCATCATCATAAAACAACTCATAGAAATCCCCCATCCGAAAGAGCAAGAAAGCATCTGGATAGTCCTTTTTGATATCCAAATACTGCTGCATGCCTGGCGATAACTTTTCTACTGCCATCTCTATCCTTTCTAAAAACAAACGAGGTCAGGACTTCCGTCTCAAACCTCTCCATTTTTCCTGAAAAAACTGTGATTCTTACATCACTTCCTGTATTTGCTCCTCAATCTCCTGAGCCGCTGCCTGATCCCGGCAAACTACTAAAAGAGTATTAGCACCTGCAACGGTTCCCAGAATACGGCTATCAAACGAGTTATCCACGACATTGGCCAGCACTGTTGCCTCTCCCAGGCCCGTACGAAGAACCAGACTAAACTCTGCCCTGGCCACACTCTCCACATGCTTGGCTAAAAACTCTATAAAATCAATCTCTTCAGTCTCATGCGCCAAAACATAATAAGTCAGCCCCTTCTTCTTAACCTTGGTCAGGCCGATTTCACGGAGGTCACGCGACAGGGTAGTCTGCGTCACATAAATCCCTTGCGCTTCCAGACGATCCTGAATCTCCTTTTGCGTTCCTAGCTTTTCCTCCTTAATCATCGTTTTGACTAACTGATGACGGTCATTCTTTCTCATTTTTACCTCATTATTGAATATTTAGAAGCTGCATTCATGAAGAATACTCCATCCGATGAAAAACTGCTTCTCCATCAATCTAGGCAAAGATTTGCAGGAATACTGAGAATAAACAAAAAACTTTAACGAAGAGTAACAGAGAAGGAAGCATTTAGATGGAAAACTCATCTATAAATACAGGTTCTTATCCCTCTTATTATATCAGAAAAATTCCTATTAGCCCAAAAATTATTCCCAAAAAAATTGAAGATTCCTTGAAAAATGTGATAAAATAATAACAAAAGACACAAAGGAGCAAATATGGATAACAAACAGTTGATTGCCGGCGAATTGGCCAAGGTTATTGACAGCCTTGATCAAGACGCTATTTTAAATTTATTGGAGCAGCCAAAGAGCTCTGAACTTGGCGATATCGCCTTCCCAGCCTTTTCTCTGGCAAAGACTGAGCGCAAAGCTCCTCAAATCATCGCTGCTGATATCGCTGAAAAGATTGATACAGCGCATTTTGACAAAGTCGTTGCGACTGGTCCTTATGTCAACTTTTTCCTCAGCAAGGCTGAAATTTCTGGTCAAGTCATCAAAGAAGTCATCAAAGACGGAGCTGACTACGGCCAGCAGAACGAAGGAAATAATCAGAATATCACCATTGACCTGTCCAGTCCAAACATTGCCAAGCCTTTCTCAGTCGGCCACTTGCGCTCTACTGTTATCGGTGATGCTCTTTCCAACATCTTCCGCAAGATTGGCTACAACACCATCAAAATCAACCACTTGGGAGACTGGGGCAAACAGTTTGGTCTCTTGATGGTAGCTTATAAGAAGTGGGGAAGCCAGGAAGCTGTTGAAGCTAACCCTATCGACGAGCTCCTCAAACTTTACGTGCGTATCAATGCCGAGATTGAAAACGACCCATCTCTGGATGAAGAAGGCCGCCTTTGGTTCAAGAAGCTGGAAGATGGCGACCCAGAAGCAACTGAGCTCTGGCAATGGTTCCGCGATGAAAGTCTGACAGAGTTCAACCGTATCTACGAACTCCTAGGTGTCGAATTTGACAGTCTAAACGGTGAAGCTTTCTACAATGACAAGATGGACGAAGGGATTCAAATCCTCGAAGAAAAAGGGCTTTTACAGGAGTCAAAAGGAGCTAGCATTGTAGACCTGGAAGACTTCAACCTTCCGCCTGCTATGATTAAAAAATCAGACGGTGCTACCCTCTACATCACACGTGATATTGCAACAGCCATCTACCGGGCTCGCACATACAACTTTGTCAAAAATGTCTATGTTGTAGGTCAAGAGCAGGCCAACCACTTCAGACAGCTCAAGGCCGTTTTGAAAAAGATGGGCTTTGACTGGAGCGATGACATGATTCACGTTGACTTTGGTCTGGTGACTAAAAACCGTCAAAAACTGTCTACACGTAAAGGAAACATCATCCTTCTCGAACCAACTCTGCTGGAAGCTATCAGCCGGGCTAAGAGCCAAATTGAAGCTAAAAACCCAGATTTAGAAAACAAGGAAGCTGTTGCTCGTGCAGTTGGGGTTGGAGCAGTTAAGTTCTACGACCTCAAAACCGACCGCCGCAATGGTTACGATTTTGATCTGGAAGCTATGGTTTCTTTCGAGGGAGAAACAGGTCCTTACATCCAGTATGCCTATGCTCGTATCCAGTCTATCCTGCGCAAGGCGAACTTCCAGCCAGATGCAGAGGCTACGTACAGCCTAAACGATCCAGAAAGCTGGGAAATTATCAAGCTGCTCCAAGACTTCGGTCGCGTTGTCAAGCGTGCTGCTGATAACTATGAGCCATCTCTGATTGCCAAATACGCTACCAGCTTAGCTCAAGCCTTTAACAAATACTATGCGCACACACGGATTCTGGATGAAAGCCCTGAGCGCGACAGTCGTCTGGCTCTCAGCTACTCAACAGCTGTTGTCCTCAAAGAAGCTTTGCGTCTGCTGGGAGTAGAAGCGCCAGAAAAGATGTAAGCTTGATTTAGAAACATCAAAAAACGAAAACCTCACTGGTTTTCGTTTTTTTCAATATGATAGAGCTCCTCAATAATCCTCGCAACTTTCTTAATGTCTCCCAACATGCCACGCATTTCAAAATCGGCCAAAACCGGAAATCCGAAGCGCTCTGAATATTGCTTGGCGGTCAGACAGTATTGGTTGTTAAAGTTACGATTGCCGCTGCCAATGACACCCAGACACTTGCTGGCATTCTGACCGTAGGCGATAAAGTCCCCCACATCAGTTGTCAGAATTTCTACATCGCCATTATCCACACCATTGCCACCCTCCAGATAAGTCGGCAGAAAAGCGATAAAAGGATTGTCCATTTCAAAAAAGGGCTGCCCTTCCTTTACCAGGTCTTTGATATTAATCTTCTCTACTTCTAGGCTTGGATGCTGCTCCAGCAAATAGTCTGTCAGCCGACGGACGAAACTCTCTGTATTGCCGCTCAGGCTGATATAAACCAAGGAAACCTTTGTCATTTTATTCTCCATTCTAAAAAATAACAGATATTGCTTCTTAAAATTGTAAGCACTTATCTGTTATTTGTCAAATTTTATTCGTTTGCAGCTAGTTCCGCTTTTTCAGCCTCTTTTTGCTGCTGGATTAGCTTAAAGACGACGATGGAAAGATAAATTAAACTGATAACAAAGCCCAGCACTGTTCCTAAAAGAAGACTGTTTGAATGCGTTGCAATGTTCTCAGGGCTTGTAAATACCTTGCCAACAATTCCTTTCGATGAAATATAGACGTAAACTTGAGATAACAAACTGACTAGTATATAAATGATATAGCTAATATTAGCCATCTGCAGATTTTTTCTAACCAAAAAGACGATAGATGCTATTAACAGAGCCGTCATAACGAAAAAAATCAGCATATTCATTCCATTGCGAAGAAATTCAAAATAAAGTTTATTAAACTGATTTGTCTGATCACTCAACTCTTTTGAGAAACCGATTTGTGTATAATCTACCTTAGAAAACTTTGAGAAAAAACGGCTCCATACTCCCAGTAAAGTTCCGATTGCTGACAAGACCAGCAAAACATAAAGATAAATTGGTTTCTTTTTCATGAACGCCTCCTGTAAAGAAATATTTTCACTTATTATACACCGAAAAGAAAAAGCTGACAAGACCAAGAAGCTTACACCTTTTCAGAGGCCCACACAATAGCTAAATCTTTTATTCAAAAATCAAAGCCGAAACACTGCTGTCTCGGCTTTAATGATTCAAAGAATATTAGCTGTTCAAGTGCCATACTTCTTCTTCGTATTGAGCGATAGTACGGTCAGATGAGAAGAAGCCAGCTTTGGCGATATTGACGATGACTTTGTCCATCCAAGCATCGCGGTCTTCGTAGTCTGCCAGCATGCGCTCTTTCACTTGGATATAGTCTTCCAGATCCAGCAAGGTCATGAACCAGTCTTTGCTAATCAGCTCATTGTAAAGACGTTCCAAGCGTTCAGCTTTACCGACTGCCAATACTTCATCGCTGACGATAAAGTCAACCAATGGCTTGATAGCTTCGCGCGCATAGTATTCACTAGACTTGTAAGCAGATTTTGCGTAGAGGTCAATAACAGTCTCAGAATCTTCACCGAAGATGTAGATGTTGTCTTCGCCGACCAGCTCTGCAATCTCAACGTTCGCTCCGTCCATAGTACCAAGAGTCAAAGCACCGTTAAGCATGAACTTCATGTTACCAGTACCAGATGCTTCCTTAGAAGCCAGGGAAATCTGCTCAGAAATGTCACCAGCTGCAATCAAGAAGCTAGACGCTGTAACGTTGTAGTTTTCTACCATAACTACTTGCAGATGCGGAGCCACTTGAGGGTCATTAGCAATCACTTCTGACAAGCAAAGGATGAGGTGGATGATGTCCTGAGCAATTGTGTAAGCAGGAGCAGCCTTACCACCGAAGAAGACAGTGATTGGACGAGCAGGGATGTTACCAGCCTTGATGTCCAGATACTTGTGGATAACGTACAGAGCGTTCATTTGTTGGCGCTTGTACTCATGCAGACGCTTGATTTGGATATCAAAGATAGAGTTTGGATTGATTTCCACACCTTGTGCTTCCTTCAAGTGACGAGCCAATTTACGCTTGTTGTGAGCCTTAATGCCTTCCAATTTTTCTTTAACATTTGCAGCGCCAGTGAATTCCAACAAGCCTTCGAGCTTAGTTGCATCATGGTGCCAGTCGCGGCCCAGCAACTCATCCAGATAATGAGACAGGCGTGGGTTGGCATGCATGAGCCAGCGGCGGAAAGTAATACCGTTGGTCTTGTTATTGAATTTTTCAGGGTAGATATCGTAGAAGGCTTTAAGCTCAGAGTTTTTCAGGATTTCTGTATGCAGAGCAGCAACACCATTGACACTGTATCCGTAGTGGATATCCATGTGAGCCATGTGCACACGATCGTCCTCATCAATGATTTGCACTGCTGGATCTGCGTATTTAGCTTTCACGCGCTTGTCAAGCTCTTTGATGATTGGTACCAGATGCGGTACTACTTCTTTCAAGAATTCCAGAGGCCATTTTTCAAGAGCTTCAGCTAGAATCGTGTGGTTCGTATAAGCAGTCATCTTCTGTACGATGGCAATTGCTTCATCCAGATCCAAACCACGCTCAGTCAAGAGACGAATCATTTCTGGGATAACCAGAGATGGGTGGGTATCATTGATTTGGATGACAGCGTAGTCTGCCAAATCATGCAGGTTGCTGCCTTTTTCAATCGCTTCGTCAATAATCAGCTGAGCACCATTTGAAACCATGAAGTACTGCTGGAAGATACGGAGCAATTCCCCTTGCTTGTCACTATCGTCTGGATAGAGGAAGAGGGTCAAGTTGCGAGCGATATCTGTCTTATCGAAGTCAATACCGTCTGTGATGATATCTGCATCCACTGAGTCCAAATCAAAGAGACGAAGACGGTTCTTAGTTTCTGTCTTGTAACCAGGCACATCAATATCATAAAGAGTAGATGTCAGGGTGAAGTGAGCAAATGGCACTTGGTAGCTGCGGCTAGAGCGAACCAACCAGTTTTGCTCAGTCAGCCAGAAGTTAGGAATAGTTGTCTGTTCGTTGTTTTTCAAAACCTGTTGGAAGAGACCAAAGTGGTAGTTCAGTCCTACACCATCACCATTGAGACCCAAGGTCGCAATAGAGTCCAAGAAGCAGGCAGCCAGACGGCCCAAGCCTCCGTTACCCAGAGACGGCTCCAACTCAACTTCTTCTACCTCGATCAAGTCTTTACCAGCATCTGCCAGTTCTTGCTTCACATCATCGTAAAGTCCAAGGTTGATCAAGTTGTTAGACAAGAGTTTACCAATCAGGAATTCAGCTGAGATGTAGTAGAGTTTTTTCTTACCAGTGTTGACTGGCTTTTGAGCGCTGGCTAATTTAGTGTAGTTCAAAAGAGCCAGGTAGAGTTCTTCGTTGCTGCAATCAGCAAGATTTTTTGAATAAGTATTTTTGATATAAGTTTGTAAGTTTGACATGATTACTCCCTTCAAGTCTAATTAGCTGTTCTTTATTTGTTAATTAAATCGGTATTCATACGACGGTAAGTCTTGGTCAAGCTGTAAAGCTCACCTTCGACGATTGGATTCAGCTCTTCAGCTGTCATCCGCCAAGTCCAGTTGCCACCAATTGTGGATGGATAGTTCATCCGTGCTGCACTGTCTAATTCCAGTAGGTCTTGCATGGTCGCAATGGCCATAAAGCTGACTGAAGCAAAGATTGTGCGCAGCATTGCATGAGGTACTGTTTCGTACTCCTTACGGTTGGTGTACTGTGCCATGTACTGGCGAGTAGCGTCGTCAATCTCATCCTTGTACCAGCCCAGAACAGTATTGTTATCATGGGTTCCGGTATACATAACTGAGTTGTTTGGTGCCAGATGCGGGCTGTCGATGCTTTCATCATCAGGATTGAAGGCAAATTGCAAGATCTTCATTCCTGGGAAACCAGTGCGCTCGCGCAGCTCGATCACTTCGTCCGTCATAAAGCCTAGGTCTTCTGCGATGATATTCAAATCCCCCAAGGCTTCCTTAACCGCTGCAAAGAGCTTGTAGTCAGGACCTTTGACCCACTTACCAGAAGCAGATGTTTCTGAGCCAGCAGGTACTTCCCAGTAAGACTCAAAGCCGCGGAAGTGGTCGATACGAACAATGTCGTAAATCTTGAAGCTTTCACGCAGACGCTCAATCCACCAGGCATAGCCATCTTTGTCCATAGCTTCCCAGTCATAGATAGGATTGCCCCAAAGCTGGCCAGTTTCTGAAAATTCATCTGGCGGACAGCCTGCCACACAGGTCGGCTTGCCAACAGCATCTGTCTTAAAGAAGTGTGGCTGTGCCCACACATCAGCACTATCAGCTGCCACATAGATTGGCATATCACCGACAATTTCGATGTGATGTTCATTAGCATAGGCTTTTAATCTTAACCACTGCTTAAAGAAGAGATACTGAGTTACACGATGGTAGGTCAGCTTGTCAGCCAGCTTCTCACGATAAGAAGCGAGACTAGCAGCGTCACGGCGACGGATCGCTTCATCCGGCCACTCTGTCCAAGCTAGATTATCAAAATGCTCCTTGATAGCCATGTACTCAGCGAAAACTTCCAGCCAAGCTGCATTTTGCTCTACAAAGCTCTCATAGTCAGACAGATCATCTGCTTTCAAGAAACGAGCTACTGCTTTTTCCATGATTGGACGGCGAGCATCAAAAATCTTTGCATAATCCACTTTTCTAGGATCATCTCCAAAATCAGCTCCCTTAACATCTGCCTCGTTCAGCAAACCTTCTTCTATCAGAATATCAAAATCGATAAAGTAGGTATTCCCCGCAAAAGCAGAGAAAGACTGATAAGGAGAATCACCATAACTGGTCGTTCCCAGTGGCAAAATCTGCCAATAGCGCTGCTTGGTGCGAACCAAGAAGTCTACAAAATCATAAGCACTTTGGCCAAAAGATCCGATACCGTACTTGCCCGGAAGGGATGAAATGTGCATGAGCACACCGCTTTGACGTTTTTTCATTTTGTCACCTCGTTATTTTTCCTCTACGCCTTTTCATTTTTACTTAATGCAAACGTTTGCGTCGACTTGATTATAACCTATTTTTTTTTTTAGTGCAAGGGGTTTTTGAGATTTTTTTCAATTTATTGGTTAAAGGATATAATGCTCTTTTAGGACTCTCTTACAGCCCCAATTATTTGCCGTTTTTCTCTTCTTGCAAGCGTTCTCTTTTTGTGTTAAAATGTTCTTACAAACAGAAAACGTTTGCGTTTACTGAGAAACTGCTTTATACTTGTCTCTTCAACCATAATAGTTAGGCAATATCACTGGTTATAATAGCCATTTTGGGCATAGGTTTGCATGACTCATAGAAAGCAAGTGCTTCTACTACTAGATTTAAAATAGTTGATGTTATAGAAAGGATTTTCAGCAAATGCAGGCCTTTAGGAGGTTTTTATGCGAGTTACTATCAAAGAAGTCGCAAAACTAGCAGGCGTGTCGCCCTCTACTGTGACCCGCGTCGTGCAAAACAAATCAACCATCAGTGAAGAAACCAAAAAACGGGTCCGTGCCGCTATGAAAGAGCTGGACTATCATCCCAACCTCAATGCCAGAAGTCTGGTCAGCCAGTCCAGCCAGGTCATCGGCTTGGTCCTGCCGGACGACTCAGATGTCTTCTATCAAAACCCTTTTTTCCCAACTGTATTACGGGGGATTTCTCAGATTGCTTCTGACTATGACTATGCCATCCAGATCAGCACGGGGCAAGACGAAGAACATCGCTTGGAAAATCTGAAGCAAATGATTTTAGGAAAACGAGTAGATGGACTGATTTTTCTTTATTCTAAGCAGGACGATCCTTTGGTCGACTTTGCAGTCAGAAACAACTTCCCCTTCCTTATCCTAGGAAAAGCTGTCTCACCTTTCATCTCTCTGGTGGACAATGACAATATCAAGGCTGGCTATGACGCGACCAGATATTTCTTAGACAAGGGCTATCGAAAAATCGCCTTTCTGGCCGGGAATAAGGAGTTGGTCGTTTCTCAAGATCGTTACACAGGCTACAAGCAAGCTCTGAATGAAGCAGACCGGCCTTTGGATGATCGCATTATCAAATTTGCTTTCGGTTTCCTTCTGGAAGACAACAGTTACAAGATTATGGAGGAGTTACCGCTGGATGAGATTGAAGCTATTGTAACCTCTGATACCTTGGTAGCAGAAGGAGCCCTGCACTATCTCAAAGATCAGGACTACCAGATTCCCATTATCACCTTTGACTCTATCAAACCGCGCATCGATGTGGATGCCTATATTGATATCAATGCCCTCGAGCTTGGGAAAGAGTCCTTCCGGACCCTCTTCCAAATCATCAAGGACAATAAAGAAGACAAGCAAATCTGCTATCGCCAGCTGATTCCGCATAGCATCAGCACTCACTAATCCGAGTGCTTTTGCTCATTTATCAAGTATACACTGAGCGGCCTTGTCCCAACCCAGGGCAGAGCCTGAACTAAAAGCAATTACCCGAAGAGAAACCGACAAAGAAAGAGGAAAAACATGGCCTTTCGTATTTTTCAAGCCTATTTAGATGACGAAAACATCATCACCATCGAACTGGAAAAGAGCTTTGATGCCTATTCCATCCACTTTACACTGGAAGACAAGCACAGCTCCAGCCCTTTAACTATCAAAAATATCAACAATCAGGAAGAGCGGATTATCTATACCGTGTCGGCTAATGAGCCCATTGACCTGACGCAGTCCTACAAGGTCTATGACCAAGACCGCAACCATACCGACCTGCAGTACCGCCATATCGTGAAAAAGCCTATTTTCGATGAGATTTTTGACTATGCAGGCGACGATTTAGGAGCTCAATACAGTCCCCAAGCCACCGATTTCAAACTCTGGGCTCCTATTTCCGAAAAAGTCCTCCTGCATCTGAAAGACCAGGTTCACCATCTCAAACGTCTGGATAGGGGAGTCTGGCATACTCGGATTGAAGGAGATTTAGAGGGAGCCTCCTATTCTTATCTCCATAAGATCAATGGCAAGTGGATTGAAGTCCATGATCCCTACGCCCTATCCTCAGATGTCAATTCGGGAAACAGCTATGTCATCGATCTAGACAAGATTAAAAAGCCTATCAAACGAGCAAAAACACAGCTGAATCCGACAGAAGCCGTCATTTATGAAATGAGCGTCCGCGATTTCTCTATGCAGAAAGAAGCTGGTTTCTCCTATCCTGGGAAGTTTGCCTCGCTGAGCGAATCTCCAGTCGTCCACGGCCAGAAGTTCGGTCTGGACTATCTGAAAGAGCTAGGTATCAGCCACGTGCAGCTTCTGCCTGTCTACGATTTTGGCAGCGTTGATGAAAAGCATCCTGAACTCGTCTACAACTGGGGCTACGATCCTGTCCAGTACAATGTCCCAGACGGCAGTTTTGCCAGCGACCCACGAGACCCCTATGCCCGTATCATAGAGCTGCAGGCGGCCATTACTGCCTTCCACAATGCTGATATCAGCGTCATCATGGACGTGGTCTACAATCATGTCTATGATGCCAACAGCTATGCTTTTGAAAAAATTGTGCCCGGCTATTTTTTCCGACTCAATGACATGGGCTACCGGACCAACGGGACTTTCTGCGGCAATGATGTAGCCAGTGAGAAGGCCATGGCCCGCCGTTATATCAAGCAATCGGTCAAGCAATGGGTCAGTCTCTATGGCTTTGACGGTTTCCGCTTTGATCTAATGGGGATTTTAGATATCCAAACCATGCAGCAGATAGCTGACGAACTCAAGGCGCTCTACCCTAACATCTATCTCTATGGTGAAGGCTGGCAGATGGATACTGGACTGGCAAGTGAGCGATTGGCCCATCAGTACAATGCTGCCCAACTGCCAGATTATGGATTTTTCAGTGACCATTTCCGAGACAGCCTAAAGCAGACCATCGCCCAAGGTCGGCAAATCGAGAGCAAGACTCCTGCCAGTCAGCTTGAAAATGTCCTGACAGCCAATGTCGGACTAAAAGGCGAGACCCACTTCACTGCGCCCCAGCAGGCTATTAATTATGTCGAGTGCCATGACAATGCAACGGTTTTTGATTACTTTGACATCGTCAACCCTGCTATCACCCTGCGGGATCGGCTGGCCAATTCGCGGTTGGCTCTCCATCTCGTCCTGCTGGCTCAAGGTGTTCCCTTTATCCACAGCGGTCAGGAATTTTTCCGGACTAAAAATCTGATTGACAACACCTACAATATGCCTGACGAAATCAATAAACTAGACTGGCTACGCTCCCTGCATTACACAGAGGATATTGCTTTTGTTAAACAGCTGATTGCTTTTCGCAGAGCACATCCGCTGCTGCATCTAAAGACTAGCGCCGCCATCAAGCAAGCCTGTCAGGTCAATTGGCTGACAGACAGTTTATTGGAGTACAAGATTCAAGACAGCAAAGAAAGTATGACAATCGTCATCAACTTTGGCAACCAAGAGGCTGTCTATGAAAACAAAAACAAGCAAAGATTACATCTCAAGTATCCAGCCATTGATGCCCAAAAGCCTATCGCACCACTAGCTGACAGTTACAGCCTAGCTGGCAAGCAATTGATTGTGTTGAAATAGATTATAAAACATCAGCCAATGAATAAGCTGATGTTTTTATTTTTTACAATCCCAAGTAATCCTCGACTGCTGCCTGCATTTGGTCTGCAGCGACCGTCGTTGTGTGATATACTGGGGCTGTTTCTAAGCCGTCCACAGCTGGTGGCAGGGCTACGCCAGAAAGTTCGTGCAGTTGAGTCAAAGCCTCGAAGTCACTGAGTCCTGTTTGGCCAGTCACAGCCTCAACAGCCACGACTGGGAATTTATATGGACTAGCGGTAGATGCGATAACCGTCTTGCGCTGATCGCCAGTCTCTGCAAGATATTTTTGATAGACAGCAGACGCAACGGCAGTATGAGGGTCTTCGATGTAGTCAGATGCTTGATAGACCCGCTTGATTTCAGCTGCTGTTTCTTGCTCTGTCGCATACTCAGCTGCAAATAGTTCCAAAATCTCAGCATCAAAGTCCGTCAATTCATACTGTCCATGCTCATTCAGAGCCGCCATCAGGGCAGCTGTTTTCTCAGAGCTGTTACCAGACAGATGGAAAATCAAACGCTCCAAGTTAGAGGAGACCAAAATATCCATGGACGGACTAGACGTCACCTTGAAGCTCCGCTTCTTGTCATAAACGTGGGTCTTGAAGAAGTCAGTCAGGACATTGTTTTCATTAGATGCACAGATCAGCTTGCCAACTGGCAGACCGATTTGCTTGGCATAGTAGGCCGCCAAAATATTACCAAAGTTCCCTGTCGGAACGGTAAAGTTGACCTTGTCTCCTGCTGTGATTTCTCCCGTCTTCACCAGCTGAGCATAGGCATAGACATAGTAGACAATCTGAGGCACCAAACGGCCGATATTCATGGAATTAGCAGATGAAAACTGCAGCTTATGCTCCAGAAGACGAGCCCGTAGGTCTGTGTCATTGAACATGTGCTTAACATTGGTCTGGGCATCGTCAAAGTTGCCGTCAATGGCAACAACATGCGTATTGGCACCTGTCTGTGTCGTCATTTGCATCTCTTGGACCTTGCTGACACCATCTTTCGGATAAAAGACGATGATTTCAGTTCCTGGAACATCCGCAAAGCCTGCCATAGCAGCCTTTCCTGTGTCGCCAGAAGTCGCCGTCAAAATGACAATTTTGTTTTCCAAACCGTGCTTTTTAGCTGCAGTTGTCATCAAGTGAGGCAGGATAGACAAAGCCATATCCTTGAAGGCAATGGTCGCTCCGTGGAAAAGCTCTAGATTGTACTGACCATCCAGCTTGACCAAGGGAGCAATGGCTGCATCATCAAACTTGCTGTCATAGGCATGGTTGATACAGTGGTCCAGCTCCGCTTCAGAAAAATCATCCAAGAAAGCAGACAAAACCAGCTTGGCTACTTCCTGATAAGAAGCATCTTTGAGCTTGGCAAAGTCCAAATCGACCTGCGGATAGGTAATGGGCGTAAAGAGCCCACCATCTGTCGCCAATCCTTGCAGAATCGCCTGACTAGCTGTTACTCTATTCTTTTCGTCGCGTGTTGATTGATAAACTAAGGTCATTCTCACTCATCCTTTATCTGTAGTTCGCTTTATTATACCAAAATTTATCAGAAAATTCTCGCTTTTTCACAGAGAATATCAGAAAAAGCCCATTTCTGGGCTTGTTTTCATCTTATTCATTCATAGATACGTGAACGTGGTCATAGTGGTTTTCAGTTACGCTACCACGGTCTGGCATTTGGTTCCAAGTATTAGCTGGTCCATAAATGCTTTCAAATGGTGCATAGAACTGTTGCTGCCAGATAACGTAAGAGATTCCTCTTTCAGTCATGTTAGAAGTAACATCGGCTGCGACCCGGTTTCCTAATTCAGTATTCTCACCAACGATAAAGTCAGCTGCCAAGCCCTTACCATGGTCACCACTATCACCTGGGCGGTAGAGACTAAATTCTGTAATGCCATATTTAGCTGCTATTTCTTCTTTCAGAGCAGCAGTCTGTGGCTGAAGACCTTCATTAGCAGGATTGTTAGTTGTCACGCTAGCAGCGTCTGTTACAGCTGGAGCGTTGTAAGTTGTAGGTTCAACTGCAGCAGTTGCTTGACTGACTTGGTCTTGGCCTAATTCAGCTGCTGCTGGGGCTGCTTCAGCTGGTGCTTCTGGACTTGCAGCAACTACTGGTTGTGGAGCTGCTGCATTTTCTTCCGCAGCTGGCGCTGTTTCACTTGCAACTTCTGCTACTGGGGCAGGAGCTTCTTCAGTAGGTGCTGGTGCTTGGTCTGCTGGAGCCGCAACAGTTTTCTCAACAGCCGGAGCTGGAGTCTCTGCTGCTTGAGCCGGTGCCGCTGGAGCGGCTTGTTCAGTACCAAAAATCTCGTCAGCTGTATAACTTTCTGTTACATATCCTGCGTTATTTCTTGCTTGGTAGCTTTGGATTTCTACAGAGGCAATTTCATTTTGTCCATTTGTTGTAACGGTCAAAACAGTACCTGGGAAAATCAAGTCCGCATTGGCAATTTGATTGATTTTAGCCAATTCAACAAGGTCAATATTCATCGCTTGAGCGATATTTCCTAAAGTATCACCATATTGAACAGTGTATGTTTGTTGGTTTTCATTGCTCGTAATATCCGCTTTAATTTGCTCAACTGTTCTGGCAGTCCAGTTTTGTGGCTGCTCCTCAGCTTTTGTTGTAAACAAAGGCAATGCTGACAAAGCAACAGTTGAAGCCAAAAGTAATTTCTTATTCATTTTCATATGCAAAATGCACCTTCCTAATCATTCATGATACGAAATCCATCTTACCATAAATTTTCTAAGAAAAAAGCCTTTTTCGACCTATTTAACAGAACTGTCTGCCCCCTGTAATATGGAGATTTGTTTGTAACATATAAATATTTGCAATAAGCAAAAGAACCCCATTTAGAGAGGTTCTATATTGATATTTCTTTTGTATTTCTGGAACTTGACTAAGTTACTCCTTTTTCTCTTGTTGATCTTTCCAGTTGAGGTAGTCCTGATAGCTTTGTATAGGATAGTCTGTTAAGGGCTGGCTATTCTTGTTATATCTATTCTCAACAAGATAAACTGTCAATACCTCTTCTCCTTCTGGCGCCAGCCAATGAAGCATATGGTTAAACCAGTCCTCTGACGTTACGACACCCTGACGACCATACACTGTGCCTCCTCTGTCTAAGATCTTTTTAACCTGAGGATTTTCGCTTGTTAAATTAATCCTGCTGCCTTTTTTAGGGGCATCCTTTATAGAGCCATCCTTTTCCAAGTGATCTAACAGGAGGTAGCCATTTTCTCGAGCAATGTTACGCAACGTTGTCGCATTAACATCACTTGATAAAGTGGGATTGGAAGGATCAGCCCAGTGATGTTTTGGATTAATCTTTTTATAGTCTTCTGGGATGTCACTGATTTCATGCGTCTCTAAATTCAGAAACACTTTCTTATCCTTGTCCGAATCCTTTTCCCCTTTAGGACGAATCGTCACAGTAAGATAGTCCACTTCTTGATAATGGATAAGATGGTTTGACATGATTGGAAAATAAGATGGATTATATGACCGAACAGCCTGATAGAGGTCCACCTTTTGGGACGGATATCCTTCCTGATCCAAGTCAAAGATAACCACATTCCAGTGCTCTTCTTTTCGTTGAGGATGATAGGGTATATATTCTCCATCTACTTTATCAAGAATGCGTCCCTCCTGGCTAATAGTATAACGTTTCCCTGCAGACCATCCTCTTGTTATAGCCACAAATTGCTTATTTTCTCCAAATACAATAATATCACGAGAGGTTATTGCATCAAATGTACGATAAGTTTTTTTATCTTTATGGGCGCTTCCATTGAAATAGAAAAAACTAAACAAGCCCAAAGCTAACACAAGGAGGAGCCCAGCGCCCCACACCAACGTTTTCTTATTCTTCATCGCTTCCCTCATCATTCTACCATTTTATAGTCCCGCCGGCCATCAGTATATTTATTGAAGCTAACAGCATTAATCTTGTCCCATTATACCATACAAGAGATAGAGTGATAAAGAGAGTGAAAAAAGAACTGAACTCGGATTCATCGAATCCATAGTCCAGTTCCTATTTTTTATCAGTTTTCTTTGATTTTTTTATATTCTGCTAAATTGAACCCGACCTAAGCTCTTGGCAAAAAAGATAAAATCTCCTAGAGGCTAACGCCTCTTCGTCTATTTTCCTATTTTTGCTGTGAACTCTTAACGGTCTTGGTATCTTATTTCACCTTCATCATTCGGACGAGGCTGGCTCGTTCGGCTTCTTCCAGTTTCATTTCGATGTAGTAGATGGTTTCTTTGAGGTCAGGGATGGTAGCATACTCTAGTCCGTTGACCCGGCGGCGGGTTTTCTCGATTTCATCCGCCATGAGCTGGCAGCTTTTCTCAATCTCTGCCAGTCGCAGCAGGTCAGGAAGCAGATCGCTCATGCTTTCAATGGTTTCATCCATCTGGCTATTAGACGCCACATAGCTATAAACCACGTCTCCCTCGTCATCAGTATGCGGATTGTCAATATGGGCGTACATCTTGGGCACGCGCACACTCATGATATTCTCAGTCTCCACATGCAGATTGACCTCCCGCGTGGGGACGGCAAAAATCTCCTCGACCATGAGGTCGCTCTCCAGCGCCTTGGCCATGACAAAATCCTGTAGGTGGCCAACCAGAGCGGATTCGACCTTTTGGCGGAGCTGATTATTCTCACGGACAGACTCAATGAAGCGCCGCATCAGCTCATCCCGCTTGTCCTTGAGCAGTTTATGCCCACGGACAGCCGTTTTGAGACGGGCTTTTAAGTTATTCAGCTCCATCCGAGTCGGCTTGACATTGAGTCGCGTCATCTTTCTTCCTCCTTGGTCTGCGGCAGGTATTGGTCAATCATATCGTCCTTGATCCGCTTAAGCTCTGTTCTTGGTAAGATAGATAAGAGTTCCCAGCCCAGATCCAAGCTTTCCACAATGGTTCGATTGGTCTGGAAGCCTTGATTGATGTATTCCTGCTCGAAGCGGTCAGTAAAGCGCACATAGAGCTTGTCCGTTTCGGACAGGGCGGATTCTCCCAGAACGACAGCCAACTCCTTGGCCTGCTTGCCTTGCGCATAGGCAGCAAATAATTGGTTCATAGTTGCGGCATGGTCTCCTCTGGTCTTGCCCTCACCTGAACCCTTGTCCTTGAGACGAGACAGAGATGGCAGGACATTGATGGGCGGACGATAGCCGCTGTTGTAAAGGTCGCGTGAAAGGATAATCTGCCCCTCTGTAATATAACCTGTCAAGTCTGGAATCGGATGGGTAATGTCATCCTCTGGCATGGACAGGATCGGAATCTGCGTCACTGAGCCTTTCTTTCCTACCAGACGTCCAGCCCGCTCATAAAGGGTGGACAGGTTAGTATAGAGGTAACCCGGATACCCACGGCGGCCCGGCACCTCGCGACGAGCTGCGGAAACTTCCCGCAGGGCCTCACAGTAGTTGGTCATGTCGGTCATGATAACGAGAACGTGCATGTCCTTTTCATAAGCTAGGTACTCGGCTGCTGTCAGTGCAATCCGCGGTGTTGCAATCCGCTCGATAGCCGGATCATTAGCCAGATTGATAAAGAGCACCGAGCGGTCAATGGCTCCTGTCTCCCGGAGGTCATTCATGAAGAACTCGGCTTCTTCAAAGGTAATACCCATGGCCGCAAAGACCACGGCAAAGTTTTCATCAGAGTTGAGCACGGTTGCCTGACGGGCGATTTGAGCGGCCAATTCCTTGTGGGGCAGACCAGAGCCAGAAAATACTGGCAGTTTTTGTCCCCGAACCAAGGTATTGAGGTGGTCGATGGCCGAAATTCCAGTCTGAATAAACTCATCCGGATAGTCGCGAGCTACTGGATTGATAGCTTGACCGTCAATATCCAGATATTTTTCTGGCAAGATAGCTGGGCCGCCGTCAATCGGCTTACCCATTCCATTGAAAATCCGTCCCACCATGTCTTCTGACACTGGCAGCTCTAACGGACGGCCGGTAAAGCGGACCTTGGCTTTTTCCAGATTGATTCCGCTAGATCCCTCAAAAAGCTGGACCATAGCCTTGTCTTCTTGGACTTCCAGAACCTGGCCCTGACGCTTGCTGCCGTCATGCAGCTGGATTTCTACCAATTCATTGAAATGCACACCAGCGACTTGGTCGACAATCATCAGAGGGCCGACAACTTCACTGACGGTGCGGTATTCTTTAATGACGCTCATTGTCTAGTCCTCCTTGGGCAAGAATCTGGTGCAGGGTTTCCTCAATAGTCTGACTGAGAGCCCGAATTTTTTCCAGCTGGTCTTCGTGGATAAACTTACTGCGGGCAATTCGGTCACGCAGCTCCACCGTTCCCTCCATGATTTCTCGGAAATAAGCCCCCAGCTCCAAGGCACGATTGGCCTCCGCATCAAAGGTCAGGATATTGCTCAATAAAGCCACCTGCTTTTTGAAAGAAGTATAGGTGTCCACATCATCAAAGGCATTCTGCTGCAGATAGTCCTCGCGGATCATCTTGGCCGCATTCATGGTCAGCCTGTCCTTCTCAGACAAGGAATCCAAGCCCACCAAACGCACGATTTCCTGCAGTTCGCTTTCCTTTTGCAAGATATTCATGGCCTTGGTGACTTTCTCAGCCCAAGCAATCTTCTCATGCTGGTCGATATAGGCCCCCACTTCGTCTAGGTAGAGCGAATAGGAGCTTAGCCAGTTGATAGCTGGGAAATGCCGGCGTTGAGCAAGCTGAGCATCCAAGCCCCAGAAGACCTTGACAATCCGCAGGGTATTTTGCGTCACCGGCTCAGAAATATCTCCACCCGGAGGTGATACGGCTCCGATAGCAGTAATAGAGCCTTCACGCGCAGTCGAACCGAGCGTCTTGACCCGGCCAGCCCGCTCATAATACTCCGCAATCCGGCTGCCAAGATAGGCTGGATAGCCTTCGTCACCTGGCATTTCTTCCAGACGGCCAGACATTTCCCGCAGGGCTTCTGCCCAACGCGAAGTAGAATCCGCCATGATGGCCACGGAATAACCCATGTCACGGAAGTATTCTGCAATCGTAATCCCTGTGTAAATCGACGCTTCCCGAGCCGCTACCGGCATATTGGATGTGTTGGCAATCAGCACCGTCCGCTGCATGATGGACTGGCCAGTTGATGGGTCAATCAGTTCTGGAAATTCATTGAGTACGTCGGTCATCTCATTGCCACGCTCGCCGCAGCCGACATAGATAACGATGTCAACATTGGCAAACTTAGCCACCTGGTGCTGAACGACAGTCTTACCAGCCCCGAAAGGTCCTGGTACGGCTGCTGCTCCGCCCTTGGTCACTGGGAAGAAGGTATCAATGACCCGCTGACCTGTCACCAAAGGCTCAACCGGAATCAGCCTCTGAGCAAAAGGACGCCCACGACGGACCGGCCATTTTTGCATCAGAGCCCCTTTAAAGACAGACCCATCCGCTTGCTCAATCTCGTAAACAGTTTCTTCAACAGTGAAACTGCCAGCCGAGATATTGGTCAAACGTCCACTGACACCGACCGGCACCATGATGCGGTGCTCCACCAGATTGGTCTCCTGCACCGTTCCCAGAATATCGCCAGCCTCAACCGTATCTCCGACAGACAGACTTGGAACAAAATCCCACTTAGTCTTCCGGTCTAGATTTGGCAGTTGGACACCACGGACGAGAAAGTCACTCTTCGTGATGTTCTGGAAACGCTCCAAAGGCCGCTGAATCCCATCAAACATCTGAGAAATCAGACCTGGTCCCAGCTCAACGGACAGAGGGCTTCCAGTCGTGATGACCGGCTCTCCCGGACCCAAGCCAGAAGTTTCTTCATAAACCTGAATAGAGGCTTGGTCCCGCCGCATTTCGATAATTTCACCGATCAGCCCCAAATCGCCAACCCGGCAGATATCCTGAATATTCGCTTCCTGCATCCCTGATGCCAGCACCAGAGGACCAGAAACTTTGATAATCTTTCCTTGACTCACAATCTTCCTCCATTCTTGGGAGATTTTTCTTGTTTCTCCATAAAAATCAAAGCTCAAACTAAGTTAGATACGGACCTAGTTTGAATTTCATTTTCAAAGAGTATTTTTTTGATTCTTGCCGCGAGTTTAAAATCTTTCTTAGCTAACTCTAGGGCAAGGATTGTTTCTTTTTATTTTAAAAATCAGATAAAGCTTTTATTTGCCAGCCCTTTTCGTCGAAATTGTCTGGGCTTAGCCATTTTTCTAGACGACTCTTGACGGCCGGCCAATCCTTGTCAATCATGGACAGCCAGTCAGTATCTCGGTTGCGCCCCTTATATACAAGAGCCTGACGAAACCTGCCTTCATAGGTGAAACCAAGCCGCTCTGCTGCCCGCCTTGACGGCTGATTGAGGGCATCGCATTTCCATTCATAGCGGCGATACTCCAACTCTTCAAAGACATAGCGTGCCAGTAAATACTGGGCTTCTGTAGCCAGCCTAGTGCGCTTCAGCTTGGGCGAATAGGTCACAGCTCCCACTTCGATAACGCGGTTGCCCCGGTCAATCCTCATCAAGGCAAAAGTTCCGAGAGCCTTTCCGCTCTCCTTGTCCACAATCGCATAGTGAAAACGATCCTTTGCTGCCAGCATCTGATCTAGCAGCAGAGACCATTCTTCCTGATTTTGGGCAGGATTTTGAAAGAGATAGGTCCACATATCCGCAGGAGAATCCGGTCCATACACTTCATATAAATCTGCTCCATGCTTATCCTTGGACAAACGCTCAATAATAACATACTGGCCTTCGATTCGCTCCAGGTTGGGCAAGCCCCCCGGCTGAAAATCCGGCAGAGCATCCCCAATGGGTTGGCCTAGTTCATTGATTCGCATAAAAACCTCACAATATATCCTGTCCGACAGCCTTCTCGACATTTTCATGGATCCGCGAAAGAGCCAGTCCCGTGCTCCCCTTATGGGTAGGAATGAGCACAAGAGCAGGAATCTCCAGCTGGTCATAGTAAGCCAGGGTTTCTGGAATATCAGCAGCCATATCCTCCGTCAGATAGATAATGCCGAAATCTTCACGGGCAAGCCGACGCAGGGTATTGACCGTCTCCTGAGCTTCCTTAACCGGAAAGGTCTGAAAACCAATCAGCTTAAATGGGAGAATGGTATCGCGATTTCCCACGACAGCAATCTTGTAGCTAGTCTTGTCCATAAATCGGTCGCATCCTTTCTCTGATAAGCTCTACTGGCAACTGATTGTCCATTCCGGTCAAAATCAGCCGCAGATTCTTGACTTCCAGCTCCTTACCCAACAGATAGCGGGCCAGAGGGAGCGGTCCATCTGTCTCAAACTGACCAGCCGCAAGCAACTTAGCCTGCAAGAGGTCCGCTAGATATTCTAGCTCTACTGTCGTCAAGGTCTGGTTCCGCATTTTCTCCTCATAGGAGCGCAGTTCCAGATCGTAACCACAGGGATTGATCTGGCTAAACCAAGTCAAGAAATCTCCCTGCTCTGCCATGGCAATCCAGTTGGTAGCAGAAAGACTTCCCTCATCAGACAAGAGCTGCCTCATAAAGCTGCGCGGTTTTACCAAGCCAACAGCCCGCTTGACGGTGATGGCATTGTAAAAATCAATAGTCAGATTCACCAGCTGCAGCAAGCTCTCATCTTCCAACTCCTGTGTCAGACGCTTAAGATGCTGGAAATAAGCCATGTCCATGCCAATCTCCAGCACGCGCACATCCTGATAATCCTGGTATTCCTGCCAGGTCGCAAGCACCTCGTCCAGCATGAAATCTGGACAATACTCAGCCGAAAAGGCCATAACTAGGTGCTCTAAAACCTCCAGCGAATAGGTCCCCACCGGCATCAGCAAATGCTTTAAGGACTGACCTGTCGCCCGACTCTTGAGAAAAACCTTGAGATTGTGGTAGGTATAGCGGAGCGTGAAAATCTCCACTAACTCCTTACTTGGACTGATCTCAAGCGCCCAATTATAAACGGAATACAAATGCTTCATCAGTACTTGCTCAATGGCATTGAGATCCTTAATCGCTTCAGCATCCATGGCATAGACCGTTCCCTGCAGAAGAGCCGAACGGCTGGCAGGATCGTCAGCCTGCAGCAACTGTTCATATTGCTGGGGCGTCAAAAAGGAAGCCTCCTGCACACTAATGGCTGTATTGACTTGAGAGAAGCTTGTTTCACTCATGGTCCGCCTCCTATTCTGCCTGGTCTTTGAAAATATCCTGAGCCAGACGGTAGCTTTCCTCCTGCCAGACAGAATCCAGCAAGTCACGATAGAGATAACTATCATCCACTCGTCCTTGGCTTAGTACAAAGCCTGCCTGACCGGCTATGGACTGGTCTGAAAAATGCACTCGCGGAAAGGCCTTTTTCAACCCTTCTAACTGACTGGAGCTGAATTTCTCATCTGATAGAGCACCGAAAACCAGTGTCATCTCTTCCTCTTGGTATTTAGCCAGGACATTCTTCAGAAAATGCTCTTCCTCAATCTGTGACCAAGCTGCCATCTGAGCATAAGCCTCTTCAAAAAGCTCTCTGAGAACCCGCTGCTTGATGACCAGAGTAGACTGGCGCTTTTGATTTTCTAACTGCTGAATATCGCGCTGACTGCGACGGCTGATTTCTTTGAGCTGCTGCTCCCGCTGTCCAAGCTTTTGCCGAACCAGCTGGGCCTCACGTTCCTTGGCTTCCTGCTCTATTTTCTCAGTAGCCTCGGCTAAGAGCAAACGCCCCTTCTCGTGAGCCTGCTCCAAGACAGAAGCTTTGAGATCTGATATGTCAGACATAAAAGCCTCCTTACTTCACATTCAGAACCATGATGAAGGATACAACGAAGGCCAAGATGGCGTAGGTTTCAACCATGGCCGCCAGGATAACCCCTTTCATGACCTCTTCCGGACGCTTGGCCAAAATCTGAATACCAGCGGTCGCCACTCGTCCTTGATGCTTGGCTGAAAAGTAACCAACAATGGCAACTGGCAAAGCAGCCAGGAAATAAGCTACGCCTGATTGCAGAGCCAATTCTGGCTTGATATTAAAGAAGACGGTAATCCCGATAACAAAGCCGTAGAGACCTTGGGTACCTGGCAAAAGCTGTAAAATCAGAGCTTGAGCGAATTTTTCTGGTTGCTCTTTCAAGAGGGCTGCCGCTGCCTGACCCGTGCTTCCAACACCCAGAGCTGAGCCCATTCCGCTGAGAAAAACCGCTAAAGCTACTCCCAGACCTGCAAAAAAGGCGCCGCCGTAAGTTCCAAAATATGATGCTAAATGTTCCATGATTTACTCCTATGAAAATGCTGTAATTGTCGTAAAACCAACAGCTAGTTAAATGAATGATACTTGTTTTGATGTTTTAGAAAGTGTTTTTCTAAAGATGAGCTTCTCATCTATTACCATAGTGTCTAATCTTTATTTCTTACTTTGCTGAACGTATTTCTCACTAGGCTTGAGCGGAGTGAAAGGCTTACCGCCTCCGTCATAGAATTTCCCGAAGAATTCCACGAAAATCAAACGCGCTCCGTGTACATAACCGGACAGAAAAGATAGAAACATATTGACCAAATGCAGGGCAATAAAGAGCAGAATGCCAATGCTAAAGCGAGCGACAGGTGGAAAGAGGCTGACAATCAGGTTAAAAGCCGAGCCAATGCTGGCTCCCGAAAGCCCCAGAGCCATCAGCCGCGTAAAGCTGACAAGGTCCCCTACATAACCACTGACATTGTAGAGATTAAAGAGACCTGAGCCCAATCCTGCCAAGCTCTTAGCACTGACAATGGATACTGCCAGTATACCCAGAGCATTGATGATGGCCAGCCACTGACCAATCGTTGCAGCAAAGGCCAAGGATGGGAAGAAATTTCCCAGGGCCAAGAGTAGCAGCCCCAGCAAAATCAGTACCCAAGCAAAGCCTGCATTATAAGCTTCTGCATAATCCTTGAGACGCATATTTTTCAGACCGCTGAGGAAGAGGCCCGCCAGCACTGTAACAAAGCCAAAGACGACAGAAATAACCAGAATCGTCATGGCATCAGAGCTGGTACTAATCAGAGCGAAGGGCAGTTCAAAGCCAAAGAAAGAGCCATAAACCAGTCCCCAGATGATGACTGCCACACCCAGTAGGCGGAAGAATCGCAGATTCTTAGCCAATCCCGGCTTGACATGAAAGAAGTGCAGTGCCAGACTGGTGCCTACAAAGAGCAAGAGGCCGTAGCCAATGTCGGCAACCATCATGCCAAAGAATACAAAGTAAAAGAGCGAAACGACAGGGGTTGGATCCTTATCACCATACTTAGGCAGGGAATACATCTCCGTCACTAGCTCGAAGGGCTCCACCAAGACATTGTTTTTAAGCTTGGTCGGAACCTTATCTTCCTCATCCTGTCGAATCTCTCTGGTCTGGATGAGAATGCTCTGACCAAACTGCTCTGTCAAGCAAGCCTCAAGAGCTTGAACTTGATTGCTTTCGATCCAGCCTTCCAAGGCTGCCAGATTTTGCGTGCTGGCTAACTGATTCTTACTTTCTTGACGGGAGGAGAGATTGCAGAGATAGTCCAGCTGAACCTTGAGCTGATCCAGTTCATTCTTGGAAGCTGCCAGACTCTTGGTCATAGCATCTGCCACAGCCTCCTGCTGTCGAATATCGGCCTTAAGCTGGGCTATCCGCTCAGCAGGTAGTTCCTCATGGTCATACTCAAAAGGCTTAAAGCCATACTCTTTCAAGATTTTGCGAACTTCTTCCAGAGAGCCTGTCTTATAAAAAATAAGCACCCCATGCTCGGTATCGTCAGTAAAGACTTCCTGAAACTTCAGGTCAGTATGTGCTCCCAGAGTCAGGCGCAGAGCATCGTCGTCTGTATTGGGAATCGTCCCAATCAAAGCTCCCAGATGACTGAAAGTCGCAGCTGCTTGCGGTGTTAGTTCCAGTGGTTCCCACTTCTCCAGCGCAGCCACTTCCAAGCGGTCAGCTTCTATCTGAGCTTTGGCTTCTTGCAAGACCTTAAGCTGCTTACTGATTCCTTCCAGCAGCGCCTCCTCATCTCGGGCCTTCCCTGCCTGCTCCAAAGCAGCAAAGGACAGCTCCAAAGGCTCGTCTTTTAAGGATTCCAGCAGTTTCTTTTTCGGCATAAAAGGCTCCAGCTCTGCAATTAGCCTCTCCAGTTTTTCCTGACGACTGAGCAAATCCTGCTGAGATAGCTGCCGATCTGGCTGGCCGACTAAAGCCTGCTCAAAGGCTGCCTGCCAGTCCTCTTCCTGCCGCAAGTCATGAATCTGAACCGACTCTAAACCCTGTAGGTAAAAGAGAAGCTGGTCCAGCAGTTCCTTGGGCAGAAGCAGAGACAGCTGCCGCATTTGACTAATGGCCATAGGCTTCTACCACCTTCTCTACAATGACTCGCGCCAAGTCTGCTTTTTTGTCTGTCAGCGCAGCTGCAACCTTGTCCTCATTTTGCTGGGTTGTCTGCTCCAAGTCTTGCTGCAGGAGCACCAACTTTTGCTGGGAAGTCGCGGTTAATTCCTCTGCCAGTTTCTGCGTTTCATCGTCATACTTCAGCCCCAGTTGCCTGAGATTTTCATCTACTTGCTGTCGCAGCTCCTGAGCCTGCGTCCTGTAGCCCATCAAAACTTCTTCTGCAGCAGTTTCAATTTCCTGCATTTTTTCAAGTGTTTCATTGGCCATCTATTCACCCCCTCGTTTTCAAAAACCTTTGAAAACGGATTTTAAAATCTGCATTCCTGGCTGACTGTCCCGCATCTGGTACAGTCATCTTCAGGAATACAGCTTCGTACTTGCATAAATTATAACATATTCTTTCTGAAAACATCTTTTTCAAACAGAGTTTTTCTCCTGATTCAGAAAATGTCGAACAGCGCCTAATCGTCCGGCTTCATTCCCTAGGGCTGCTGCCGCCAACTCTCTAGGCAAAAAGCGCTGATCTACTACTTGCTGCTTCATCAAATTTTCAAGACGTGGCAGAATAAGCTCAGATCTAGCTAATATCCCGCCACCGACAATCAACACCTCTGGATTTAGAATATAGGACAGGGTTAAAAGACCTTTAGCTAGGCGACCCAAGAATATATCAAGTGTTTCCTGCGCCAGCTTATCTCCTTGGTCTACCGCCGCAAAAAAACTACGCCCAGTATGGCCCTGCTCGCCTGTCTTTTGGCTGTATAATGCCAACAAGGCAGTTGTTGAGGCCAGGGATTGCCAGTCCTGTCCATCTTCCATGGGCAGATAGCCTACCTCACCAGCAGTATAAGTGGATCCATTGACAATCTTTCCATCATTGATAATGCCGCCGCCAATGCCTGTACCGACAGTAATCATAACTGCAGAAGCATGACCTTTGGCAGCGCCTAGCCAAGCCTCACCTAGAGCAGCGCAATTAACATCATTTTCAATCGCAATCGGTAAACCAAATTCTTTTAAAATCCGACTACGGAAATCCGTTCCAATATAGCCTGGAATGGTATAACCGGCGTAACTGATTTTCCCAGCCTGGCTGTCAACTACACCAGCAGATGAAATCGCTACTCCATCTAGCTCAAACTTCTCCTTATAAAATGCTATTAACTGGCAAACCTGCTCTAAAATCTGATTCGTTTTCTTTTCAAAGTCGATCTCAGTGGCAACTTCCCGAAATTGATTTAGACTATGTCCATCAGACTGATAGAGATCTGCTTTAATCGTTGTCCCACCGATATCTATTCCAACAATATTCACGATTCATGCTCCTTCTCTTCTTGATTTTCTTCTAAAGCTGAAAGTGTATTTGTAAAGATTTGGCTGCGATGATCTCGGTCTAAATCCATATAATAGGCATAGAAAATGTCCATCACAACTAAAACCGGAAACTGAGGAGAGATATTATTGCCCTGTGCCAAGTGCTTCTTGACAGCTACTAGGACCAGTTCATCACACTGCTGCCTCAAGTCGTCGCTGTTATTGGAAGTTACCAGCACAGTCTTGGCTCCGACTTTTTTGGCATTCTGAATAGCCTGCGTGATAATTTTAGTCTCGCCAGATATGGAAATGCCAATAACCAGACAGTCCGAATCCAGCATGACTCTATTCACCCGAATCATATGGTCATCCGTGATGGCCTTACAAACCATTCCCAACCGCATGAAGCGAAACTCCATTTCCCGAGCCACTAAGCCTGAACTCCCCTGCCCGTAGATATAGACTCGCCCAGCATTGTTGAGCATATCCCCCACGCGCAGGAACTGTTCTTCGTCAATCAAGGAAAAAGTCTTATTGAGCAATTCGCCATAATCAGACAAGACATTTCTCGTCAAATCCCTACTGACATTTTTACTTTCTGAGCTGGATTCCTGAAATTCAAAGATAAACTGCCGGTAGCCTGAAAAGCCACATTTTTTGGCGAAGCGAGTCAGAGAAGGCACAGAGACATAGAGCTTCTGAGACACCGCCTGAGCCGATAGATCAGCTGTCAGGGCCTCTGCAGACAGAAAATAATCTGCAATCTTCTTTTCCAGGTGTGTCAGACTACCATATACAGACTCAATCACTGGCAAAATGTTTTTTTCCAAAGAAACCATCAGACATTTTCCTCCTGCAACTATTTTCTTTATTCTACCACTTTCTCAAAAGTAATTCCAACCCTTCCTTGCTAGAATTCTCCAGCAGAAAATAAAGTTCAAAACTGACTAAAAAAGCTGGGGCAGCATGTTAAGAACAATCCGTCTTTCTCATCCCGCCCGCAGCCTTTTATACAATTTTTACTTTAAAGACAACCTTACGGATGGGGCCGGCTTCTTCAGCTATCAGTCCAGTCTTATGGGCGTCATTAGAATCCAGCAAGAGCAGGCTGCCAGGAGTGAATATCAGGTCAAACAAAGCTTGACCGGACATCTGCTGCCAGTCTCCTTCCGCATCATAATCCCCTTCTTCCATATTGGACAAAAAGTTATAGTGGATGCGCTCCTTTCCTTCAAAAATCAGATGCACATCGTAAAATTCCCTATGACTTTCCCAGACCCGTTCATCGTCGGTCGTAGTCGTCATTTCAATGACATTGTAAAAGAAATCATCAGACACAGGGTGGTTGCCCTTTTCATCTTGGCTGACATCATGTGTCTGTAAAAATTCTAAGACTTTTTTTAAGGCAGGATGCTGAATGTCTCTCTCAACAGCTGCTCCTTTATATTGAACTAATTCCATTAGTGCCGTACCTCCCAGGATTTATCTGCATGAATGCTTGCAATATCGTAAACTGTTGTATTCTCTGGTGCAGCCTTGCCGCCAGTTAAGACGGAAACCACATAGCCTACAATCAAGGAAACAACAATTGAAATCAAGGAATAAGCCCAGATACTAACGGCTTCTGCTGGCAGAGCGTACTTGATGACTAGCAGGACAATACTAGAAGCAATCATAGCCGCATAAGCTCCCTTGAGATTGGCACGCTTGGTGAAGATTCCCAGAATAAAGATTCCTCCCAAGACACCTAGCACCAAGCCCATAAAGCCATTAAACCAAACATAAGCCGATGTAATACCTGTATGAGCCATCACGATTGAAACTACTGTGGAGAAGACTCCTACACCTAGAGAAACATATTGAGCAATTTTAGTCCGTTTCTTGTCGTCCAGATTGCTAGATACAACATCTTGAATATCCAAAGTCCAAGAAGTCGCTACAGAATTAAGACCTGTAGAAATAGTAGACTGAGCTGCTGCATAAATTGCCGCAATCAGAACACCGGTCACTCCAACTGGAAGACCATAGGCGATAAAGTAAGTGAAGATCTGGTCTTGAGGAATAGAACTGCCCTCACTGCCTGGATGCTGTACTTGATAATAGACGTATAAACCTGTACCAATCAGATAAAAGACAGAGGCGATAAAGATTGACAAAACTCCATTCGTAAACATCATTTTATTGAGCTTCTTCACATTCTGAGTTGTCGTAAAGCGCTGAACGATATCTTGCGAAGATACATAAGAGGACAGGGTGTTGATACCAGATCCCAAGATAATCAGGAAAATAGAATCTTTCAGCAAGTTAGGATTGAAAATAGTTTCATTTCCTGAGATAAATTTACCGCTGGCCAGCTCACTAGCAATATCGCCAAAGCCACCCTTGAGATTAGCAATCAGGAAGAAAAGCCCTATAACTGTACCAATCAAGAGTACTGAACCTTGGATAAAGTCTGTCCACAGAACTGACTTGACACCACCGGTATAGGAGTAAACAATGGCAATCGCACCCATCGCGATAATCAAGATATTGACATCAATCTTGGTCAGAGTAGCCAGAGCCACTGAAGGTAGATACATAATGATGGACATGCGGCCGATTTGATAGATGATGAAGAAGACAGCTGACAAAGCTCGCAAGGCCTTAGAACCAAAACGTTTTTGCAGGTAGTCATAGGCTGTATCAATATCCAGACGTGCATAAATCGGCAAGAAGAAACGGATAGCCACTGGAATGGCAAAAATCATACCCAGCTGGGCAAACCAGAGCAGCCAAGTCCCTGCATAAGAGTTCCCCGCCAGTGTCATAAAGGAAATCGGACTTAGCAATGTAGCAAAAATGGAAACAGATGTTACATACCAAGGTACCGTTCCATCACCTTTGAAGAACTCTTTACCCTGCATCTCCTTTTTCGAGAAGAGCAAACCTGCTACCAGAACAACTAGTAAATACACAATCAGAATAATCATATCGATTGTGGTAAAACCAACATTTCCCATAGAATTTCTCCATATTATTCATATCCAGAGCGTGGGGTGGGCAGTCTAAGCCTGCCCTGAACTCTGGCGTCACACTCTTGATTTTACAAGAAATCTTCTCTTACTTGCTTAATCATAGCAGCCGCTTCTTTGGCAATTGCATAGTCTCCCTCAGATAGAGGCTCTAACGGTGCTCGAACAGAACCAATATCCAAGTCCTCATTGAGACGAAGAATTTCTTTCATAACAGCATAGAGATTTGCTCGACCGCTGACCATCTTGTAAATCACACTATTAATCGCATGTTGCAGTTCTTTAGCACGACCCAGATCTTTGTCAATGATGAGTTGGTTGAGCTTCAGGAATAGGTCAGGCATCACAGCATAGGTTCCGCCAATTCCGGCCTTAGCACCAATAACTCGACCGCTGATAAACTGTTCGTCTGGACCATTAAAGACAATATGATCTTCCCCACCTTCTGCAACAAAGATTTGAATGTCTTGAGTCGGCATAGAAGAGTTTTTAACCCCAATAACTCGTGGATTTTTACGCATTTCCGCATAGAGTGCTGGTGTCAGGGTCGTTCCAGACAGCTGCGGAATATTGTAGATGACAAAGTCAGTATTCGGAGCCGCTGCACTCATATCGTTCCAGTACTTAGCGATAGAATAGTCGGGCAAACGGAAGTAAATAGGAGGAATAGCAGCGATGGCATCAACACCCAAACTTTCAGCATGCTTAGCCAGTTCCACACTGTCCTTCGTGTTGTTGCAGGCTACATGAGCGATAACTGTCAGCTTGCCCTTAGCCACTTCCATGACATTTTCCAAAATTAATTTCCGGTCTGCTACACTGAGGTAAATACACTCACCAGAAGAACCATTAACATAGACACCCTTAACTCCCTTATCAATAAAGTACTGAGTCAAAGCACGAACACGTTCTGGGCTTACTTCTCCTGCTTCATCATAACAAGCATAAAAAGCCGGAATGACACCTTCATATTTTTCTAATTTTGACATATTCTTCCTCTTTTCTATTCTTTCGTTGCGTCTGCAAACTTCCTTGTAATCAGCTGCGGCCGTGTAATGGCAGATCCTACTACCACACTAAAGGCTCCCAGCTCTAGAACTCTTTTCACCTTTTCAGGACTATCAATATTCCCCTCAGCAATCAGAGGGTGCTGAATCTCAGCTAAAGCTTTTCGGATGATTTCAAAGTCATTGGCTTCAATCTTATCTCCTTCGCTCTGACTAGTATAGCCCACCAAGGTTGTTCCGATAAAATCAAATCCCATTCGATCAGCTTCCAGCATCTCGTCAAGAGTTGAACAATCAGCCATCAAAAGCTGCTGAGGATATTTTTCTTTCACTTTCTGGAAAAATGCTTTTAAACTCTCTCCTTGAGGTCTGCTGGAATTTGTCGCATCTAAAGCGATAATCTCCGGATGGGCTTCCATCAGCTCATCCACTTCCGCTATAGTTGGTGTAATAAAAGCTTGGGCATCTGGATAATCTCTCTTGATAATCCCAATTACTGGCAAATCCACCGCTTCTTTAATAGCCTTGATGTCTATAACCGAGTTAGCCCGAATTCCGCTAGCACCTCCTTCTTTGGCCGCCACTGCCATACGAGCCATGATAAAGTCGCTATGTAATGGTTCGTTTGGTAGAGCCTGACACGACACAATTAACTTATGTCTCAACTCTTCCATTTGATTCCTATCCTCCTTACTCATTTATTGTAAGCCTTTACATTTATTATCTTAACATTTATTGCAATTAGTTTCAATATGATTTTACTTTTAGAAAGTACTTTCCTTTTAGGTATTACTTTTTATCTCAGTTTGAAACTTATACAGACGAATATAGCTAAAGTATTTATTTTTTTCGTGGCTGTTCCAACATTTTTCTACAACTAAAAAGAACTAGGCAAATGCCTAGTCCCAGGGGGAAGCAGTTTTGTAGACTTCCAGTCTTAAAGGAATCAAAGCTAACAAACACTAAGCTCAACTAGCTTATTTAAAACCCCAAATTTGAAGTTTAAATCAGTAGAATGCCAATTAGCAAACCTCCGCCACTTGTTTATTCCAAAAGGTATCAAAATCGTCGGGCATTTCATCTCTTCCGCGATAATCTAACATTTCTTTAAGTAAAGTAGGGTTTTTCATGTCTTATCCTCCCAACGATTCTTGAAACCTCTTTCATCATACCACAGAAATAGGAATTTTTCAATAGGTTAATATATACACTTTCTGTTTTTTCTGAAATTTAACGGACCCACCGCTTAAGAAACTATATGAAGCAGAAGCAGTAAATAGAACAAACTAAATCCTATGTTTAAGCCAGCCCCGTTAAGGTAGGGACGTCCGATTCTCAGCTTTTCTACCAGTAAGATAGTCAACAGACTTAGAGGTAAAGGAGTCAGCAGCCCCAGATAAGCAGGCAATATTGTCTGACCAGCAACTATTAGCAGTGAGTAAACGAGCCAGCCTAGACCGGTCAGGGCGATAGCTGTCCGCCAGGTTATATCTAGAAAGAGCACTGCTTCATTGATAAGCCCACTGTCTTCGTCTGAGCAGACCTGTCCGCCGCTTCGTTTATAAGCCTTTTTGCTGATGATCCCAACGTAGTAAAAGGCCACATGTGCCACCGGCGACAGGGCAAATCCAATTCCTAACAAGGCTATTGACAGATAGGCCCACAAGCCCTTATTTGTCAAACCAAAGAGAGCATAAAGCGAGACTAACATAAGAGGGATTGAGAAGTTAGCCACCAGAGCGCCCAGACGCAGCCGACCGACAGAGCCAGACAGCATCAGCATAGCCAGCTTCTTATTGCCAATCCGACTCTGCTCCGTAAAGGAGGCATAACTTTCCTTATCTACCTCAAAGCCAACCAGCAGAATATCCCCCAATAACCAGCAAAGACCACTCAACAGCCCAGCCCATAAAGATAAAACAATCACATTACTCTCCTTTTTTCCATTGTCCCCTTATCTTAGCACAAAAGCTCACTCAACCACAAGTAGTTAGAAGGTTTACGTCTTTTTATCCCAGCAAGCTCCTTTCGTTAAGAGACCTAGCACTCACGTCGCTCCACTCCTCAGCATCAATGTCTCTAAGCTCAGCTTCGACCAACGGTCTTGCCTGGCTATGTGTTTCTTCAAGGTGTACAGCTTTTGTCCCAACGGACAAAACTGCATCCACTGCTCTATGACTCAACTTTGTCCTACGGATGCGTTTCGGTTAAGAAACCTAGCGCTCACGTCGCTCCGCTCCTCAGCATCCATGTCTCTAAGCTCGGCTTCGACCGACGGTCTTGCCTCGCTAAGACACATAGAAAAATCCCCTACCAAAGGGCAGGGGATGACCGACAGACTGTCTTATTTTTAATTAAGGAAGCTACTCGCTTATTTGCGGCGTCCTGGGCGTTCCTTGTAGCCATAGTAAGCATCTTCGATGATTTCCTGCATGTGGTCAACCATTGGAAGGCGTGGGTTGGCTGGAGAACATTGGTCTTCATAGGCAAGGAAGGCCAATTCGCGTGAATGTTCTTTCCATTCTTTTTCGTCAATACCTTGAGCCTTGAAGTTCATTTCGATACCGACACGTTCTCCCAGTTCATAAACAGCTTTCGCAAATGATTCAACACCTTCTTCTGGAGTAGATGCTGGCAAGCCGAGTATGCGAGCGATGTCTTGGTATTTCTCATCCGCACGGTAGTAGTTGTACTTAGGCCATGTCGCTGTCTTAGCTGGACGTGTACCGTTGTAGCGGATTACGTATGGCAGCAAGATCGCATTGGTACGACCGTGGATTGTGTGGAACTGAGCACCAATCTTATGGGCCATAGAGTGGGAAATTCCCAAGAAGGCATTGGCAAAGGCCATACCAGCGATAGTAGAGGCATTGTGCATCTTTTCGCGAGAGTGGAAGTCTGCGTTCTTAACAGAGCTTTCCAGGTTTTCAAAGACTAGTTTGATCGCTTGGAGAGCCAAACCATCCGTAAAGTCGCTTGCCATCTGAGATACATAAGCTTCTGTTGCGTGAGTCAGCACGTCCATACCAGTGTCTGCTGCGACAAATCCTGGAACAGTCAGTACCAGAGCTGGGTCTACGATGGCTACAGTTGGAGTCAGAGAGTAGTCAGCAATTGGGTATTTACGGTTGTTAGCCTTGTCAGAGATAACGGCAAACGGTGTCACTTCTGAACCTGTACCAGATGTTGTAGGGATTGCAATAAACTTAGTCTTCTTACCAAGCAATGGGAATTTGAAGGCACGTTTACGGATATCCATGAATTTTTGAACAAGGTCACGGAAGTCCACTTCTGGTTGCTCATAGAAGAGCCACATTACTTTAGCTGCGTCCATTGGCGAACCACCACCCAGCGCGATGATTGTATCAGGTTTGAAGGTACGCATAATCTCTGTACCACGTTCAACAGTTGTGATATCTGGATCTGGTTCTACGTCTGCAAAGATTTGGTAAACAACCTTATTACGACGAAGATCGAGTTGTTCGATGATACGATCTAGGAAACCAAGCTCTACCATAGCATGGTCTGTAACGATCATGACACGTTCCACATCACGACATTTTTGCAGGTATTGGATAGAGTCACGCTCGAAGTAAGTTTTTGAAGGGAGTTTCATCCATTGCATATTATTTCTACGTCTTCCTACTTTTTTGATGTTCAAGAGATTCACAGCACTAACGTTATCACCAACTGAGTTGCGACCATAAGATCCACAGCCCAGTGTCAATGATGGCAGGAAGGCATTATAAACATCCCCGATACCGCCGAAAGTAGAAGGTGAGTTGCAAATAACACGGATGGCACGAACAGCTTTACCAAATTCCTTAGTCAACTCTTCGTCCGCTGTATGGATAGCAGCTGAGTGACCAAGACCATGGAATTCTACCATTTGACGGGCTTTTTCAACACCGTCTTCACGGGATTCAGACTTGAGAACAGCGATGACAGGTGACAGTTTTTCACGTGTCAATGGCTCTTTTTCACCAACTTCTTTACACTCTGCGGCCAAGATATTCGTATCTTCTGGCACGCTGAAGCCTGCTTGCTCTGCAATCCAAGTAGCTGGCTTACCAACGATATCTGGATTGAGCTTAGCACCAGCACAGTTTTTGCTGTTTGCTTTAGCGCCGAAGCAGAATTCTTCCAAGAGAGCTTTTTCTTTCTTATTTACAAAGTAAGTATGGTAAGATTTGAACTCTTCTACAAATTCATCATAAACTTCCTTGTCAATGATAACAGCTTGCTCAGAGGCACAGACCATACCATTGTCAAAGGACTTAGACATAACGATATCGTGCGCTGCTTGACGGATATTCGCTGATTTTTCCACATAAGCTGGTACGTTTCCGGCACCAACCCCCAGAGCTGGCTTACCACATGAGTAAGCTGCCTTCACCATTGCATTACCACCTGTCGCAAGGATAGTCGCAATCCCTTCGTGGTTCATAAGCGCAGAAGTTGCTTCCATTGATGGTTGTGTAATCCATTGCACACAGTTTTCAGGCGCACCCGCTGCAATCGCTGCATCACGCACGATTTGTGCTGCATGAGCAGATGATTCTTGAGCAGATGGGTGGAAAGCAAAGATAATCGGATTACGTGTTTTTAAGGAAATCAAAGATTTGAAAATCGCTGTTGAAGTCGGGTTGGTTGTTGGAGTAATTCCACAGACAACACCCACTGGCTCTGCAATCAAGGTCAATCCAGTCACATCATCTTCTTCAATAACGCCGACAGTTTTCGTATGGCGCATATTATTCACAACGTGCTCACAGGCGAAAAGGTTTTTAGTCGCCTTATCTTCAAAAACTCCGCGGCCTGTTTCTTCATAAGCATGCAGAGCCAACTCACCATGGGCATCCAAAGCTGCTACAGAGGCCTTGGCTACGATGTAGTCCACCTGTTCCTGATTCAGCTTTCTCATTTCCTCGAGTGCAACCAGACCTTTTTGCACCAATTCATCGACATGCTTTTGCGCTGCCAAAGCCTTGTCTTCTTGTTCTACCGTTTTCTTCTTTTCAGCCATTCTATTCCTCCAATGGTTTTGCCTTAGGTTAGACGAAGAACACTAACCTTTGTTAATTATTTCACAATACAATTATAACCCATTTAATGATTTTTGTAAACACTTTCACTTAACATTCACAAACTTTTCTCTATTAATTTGTGAAATACATAACAAATTCGCTTATTTTACAGTCTATTCTTTTAGTTATTGTGAAAAAATTTTTTACATTTTAAAGATTTCACATACTTTCACTTTCACATAAAGCGTGAAAGCGCTTTCTTTATTCGAATATAAAAAGCTCGGACGAACCGAGCTGATTATTTATGGTTTCACATTGCCAGAATTTGCTTCATCTATGGCTTGCTTAATGGTATTGGCATAGAGAGTCCCCCCCTCAATGATGGACTCTGAGTTCGAGCCAAAGTGTACATAGTCTGTCCCTTCCCAAATCTGCGGATTTTCGATAGCAGTTTGATGCCAGTCAGCCACAAAGACATAGTCGTACTTTTTGGCTAATTCTAGCTCATACTCCCGCTGCTGGGCTAAAACACCGCCCTCTGAGCGACCGTCATAAGGAGTCACGAGGATCAGTTGATGCCCCTTAGGCAAGCTGGAAACATACTCATCCAAAAGTTCATTCGAATAACCAGACGAATTGGTCCCGAGAGCCAGGACAACCTGCTTCTTCAGCACTCTATTAGCAATATCTGTCTTGTAGACCTCTAAGCCTGTGCTCAGACTGCGGCTAACGACAGTATCTAGCTCGATTCCTGGCAAGATCTGCTGCAATTGATCGCTTGAGCGCAGGGCAACCGAGTCACCAATCATGGTAATTCCGTCCGCCACATTGTACTCAGTCGCCTTGGACTGATCAACCTGACTGCGAGTTGTCTGCATCTTAGTGTCTGCTTGATTCAGAGCATTGACAATCAAACTTTCCTCAAAAGCTCCAACCTTTGGTGCTGTCACCGAGATAAAGAACATGATCAAAGCCAGCGGAATCATACTGTAAAAGATTGGTCTGGTAAGAGACGATAGGTCCATCTTGGTTCCCATGATAACTGGCTGACGACCAGCAAGAGTTGGCTCCAAGATATAGAAAGACAAGGCTGCAAAAGTAATAGATAACAGCGTAGTCAAGAGAACAGCCAAGCCGTTACTCATCAGCTGGGTAAAGATTATATAGAATGGCCAGTGGAAGAGATAAACACCATAGCTGGTATCCGCGATAAAGTTGATAAGGCTAGGCTCCTTCACATCAGGGAGCTTGTCATGCAACATCCTAGCAGCCAAAATCATCAGACAAGCCAAGATAGTTGAAATCAAGAATCCTACCAGGTAGGTCCAAAGATTGTCAAACTTGAGTAGGAAGCTGAGCAAAAGCAAAACAGCTGCGCTGCCCCCCATAATTCCTAGCACTTGCTTGAGAGCCAGCTTTTGCTCCAGCATTTTAAAGCGATTGCTAACATGGCCGACACCAGACAAGGTTGCTAAGATGCTTCCTGCAAAGAAAGGAAAGACGTGGGTCAAACTTGAAAAATAAATATCAGAATAATTCTTAGTGGTCAAAGCGCCAGCAAACATTGATACAAAGCTGAGCAAAAAGAGACCTGCAGAAACCAACGCAATCATACCGCGATAGCGGGCCGTTGACTTGGTAACCTTGCCCAAGCCCCAAGCAGCCAAGCCCCACAGAACATAATAGTGCACTTCTAAAGCCAGACTCCAAGTGTGAATCAAGATGTGCGGCACAAACTGACTCTCATAACTGCCGCCTGAGAGCATTTCATAAAAGTTGGTCACAAAGCCCAAAGCAGCCGCAATCTGCGTCCCAATTCCAGCCACAAAATCCTTACGGATTAAGAAAGTAAAGGGCATAACGACCAAAATCATAAAGACCAGAGGCGGTACAATCCGATAAAAACGCCGTTTGAAAAAGCCTTGGATATCGATTTCTTTCTTCTTGGCAAACTCGTCAATAAGCAGAGCGGTAATCAAGAAGCCAGAAAAGGTAAAGAAGATATCCACGCCAATAAAACCGCCAGGGAAAACGCCCTGGAAGTAATGATAAAGCAGAACTAGAAGCAGCCCCGTGATTCTGACGAGCGAAAACCATTTAATGCGCATTTTGATAAATCCCTTGTTTAAACGTTCCTTCATAAACGACATTGCCTTCTGTCGTTAGCTTTCCTTGTCCATCAGCCTGACCCTTGCTGAAGTCCCCTTCATATTTCCAACCAGCTTGCGAGGTAAAGGTTCCTTTGCCGTCAAAGATGCCATTGCGAAATTGACCGGTATAACTATCCCCATTTTGAAAAGTCATAGTCCCCTGACCGTTCATCTTCCCGCGAACCAAGGTCCCGTCATACTTGATCTTCCCCTGATCCAGCGTTAAAACGCCCTTACCAGGAATCCCCGAAGTAAAGACCAGAATAGCTGACAGCACAATGACCGTTACAGCCAAGAGTTCTAAATTCTGCCGGGTCAGATAGACCTTGTATTTATCGTAAAATTCTTTTACTTTATCCATATTCCTATCCATCCAAACGCTCTAGCCACTTCTTGCAGCCAGCCAAGACCAAATCATAGGTTTGGTCAAAATCTCCTGTGTACCAAGGATCTGGCACACTTTCTTCTTCAAACTGATAAATTTTATGCTGAAAATCCTCAGGCGCCATCCGCTTCAAATCTCGGACATTGCTTTCATCCATACCAATGACGTAGTCAAAATCCGCAAAATCCGCTGGCGAAATCTGCTGAGAAGTCTTGTCCCTATCATAAGCAATAGCATATTTCTTAAAAATAGCCTGTGTTCCCCGATGAATGGGATTGCCGTGCTCCCAGCTCGAGGTTGCCCGGCTCTCGATTTTCAGTTGGTCTGTTAAACTCTTCATGACAAACTCTGCCATCGGACTGCGGCAGATATTTCCCAAACATACAAATACAATTTTCTTCATAGAATACCTCGCTATCTATTATAACAAAATAATGGCAAAAACTAGCCCTGAATCGTTTACAGTTTCCTGATTCTCGTTGAAAACTGGCAAGCCCTGCCCCTCTCATGCCTGAAAATAGCAAAAAACCACCGTTTGGTGGCTTTTGTAGGGAGATTATTTTTTAAAAAGAAAAAAGTTTTAGGAGTTAAGTTAATTTCTTAACTTGGTTATAGTATAATATTCATTCCTTAAAACTTCCTTAAAATAACTTAAACATTTTACTCTTAGATTGTACCTATTTATCAGGATAGTGATATTCCAACTGCGGCCAGCGTTTCTGCCAATTCTTCTTAGCCAAGCGCTCAGCATAGACACGCTGGCGCTCCTTGTTTTCAAGAAAATGAGGAGTCGGTCTGACCTGAAAGTTTAAGATATCCTCCAAACCATAGGGAGCAAAAAGTTCCAGTTTGTCATTTTCCAGTAAGCGCAGGCCAATAGCCGTACAGCGCTCAGGATACTTACTCATGGCTTCGCGAGCATTTTTATAAGGCGCTGTTCCAGGACTATGGCGGTGCATATGGGCTTGATTTCTCAGCTCCCATCGATATTGTGGCCAGTCCGCCTTGAGCTTAACTTCCAGATCTACCGTCTCTGCCTCAGCATAACTCGGATCAAAGAAAATGACATCTACATCCGTCTCTGAGTCAAAACCTGGTCGCTCTGATAGCATATTCCAGATAAAATTCCTCACACATCCAGCCGCTAACCAAGAATCCTTGAGCTTCAGACTGCGAATGATTTCCAAAATCGCTAGGATGTCTGGATCTTGACCTAGTTGGTCTAAAATCTCCTTTTCTGTCATCATTCCTTCATATACTCATATCCTAAATGCTCATAAGCTTTACGGGTAGCCACGCGCCCAGTCCGAGTTCGCATGACAAAGCCTTTCTGAATCAGGTAAGGCTCATACATGTCCTCCACTGTTTCACGCTCCTCAGCAATATTGACTGAGAGGGTTCCAAGCCCTACTGGACCGCCACCATAGACCTCAATCATAGTCTTCAAAATCTTCTGGTCCACATAGTCCAGCCCCTCTTGATCCACATCCAGCATAGAGAGAGCTTGGTCGGTTATCTTATCATCAATCAGGCCATTGCCCATAATCTGCGCGTAGTCCCGGACCCGCTTGAGCAAACGGTTGGCAATCCGCGGCGTGCCTCGGCTACGCAGAGCCAGCTCCTTCGCAGCCTCGTGGGTAATAGCCATCTCAAAAATCTCTGCCGTCCGCTCAACGATTTCAGTCAGGTCGCCAGCTTCATAATACTCCATGTGACCGGTAATCCCAAAGCGAGCCCGCAGAGGATTGGACAGCATGCCTGCCCGAGTAGTCGCCCCAATCAGAGTAAAAGGCGGCAAATCCAGATGGACGCTGCGACTGGTCTCACCCGAGCCAATCATAATGTCGATGTAAAAGTCTTCCATAGCGCTATACAGCACTTCCTCTACCGCCATTGGCAAGCGGTGAATCTCATCTATGAAGAGGACATCGCCCGGCTCAAGGTCATTTAAGATCGCAACCAAATCACCAGATTTCTCAATCACCGGACCTGAAGTTTGCTTCAGATTAACGCCTAGTTCATTGGCAATGACAAAAGCCATGGTCGTCTTCCCCAGACCTGGAGGGCCAAAAAGCAGGGTATGGTCCAGCGCTTCATCCCTCAGCTTAGCCGCTTCAATAAAAATCTTCAGCTGGTCCTTAACCTTATCCTGACCGATATACTCTTGTAAATACTGGGGACGCAAGGTGCGCTCCACCAATTCCTCATCACCCATTAATTCATTATCTAAAATTCTACTCATAGAACTATTATAGCAGAAAATAAAGCAGAGGAAGCAAATCTAATCCACGTCTGAGTACAAAAAAAGACCACCGGATTGGGTGGCCTTTATGGGAGATTATTATGAAAAAGTTTAGGATTTCTATCAAATAAAGTTAGGAGGTCTTCATTTGATACTCATAGTATACTGCCCCTAACTTAAAGAAACCTTAACTTAGTATAACGTATCCTTTAAAATTTAACATTTGAGTTACAATCCGATAAACTTCCTGTCTTATTCTAAAATTTGAGCAAAAAAAGACCACCGAATTGGGTGGCCTTTATGGGAGATTATTATGAAAAAGTTTAGGATTATCAAACAAAGTTAGGGGGCTTCATTTGATAAAAATAAGTATAGCAGCCTTAGCTTAAGAAAAACTTAAAGTAAAATTCAGTTAGCAAAAAAGATTCTGCTTTTGATTGTGGAGGCTTTTCTCTTGCTTAAAATTAGCTACTTATGGAAACATAGTCGCTGAAAACTGGATAAAGAAAAACGGCAGAAGGAGGTACTGCCGTTTTTTGTGCTCTTTCGCGATTGTTTCTTTATAAAGTTGCTGGTACATCAGCAAAATACACTGTCCTGCTGGTGAAAATCTGACCGGCCTTGAGAATGACATCTGACTGCTGGCTGCTGTGAATGGCATCCGGCAAAGCTTGAGCTTCCAGAGCCAAGCCATTATGCTGAATCATAGGCTGTTCGTCAAATTGAACCGAATCATCCACGCAATTCGCTGAATAAATCACTAGGCAGGGCGCCTGAGTCTCAATAGTCAGGCGGCGGCCCGATGCTGGATGATAGAGCGTCCCTGCCTGGTTTCGGCTTGGGTTTAGCGCAAAAGGATGATCCAAGCCAGATACCAGCTGGATTTGCTCGTCAGGAGCAGCGAAAATTTCTTTAAGGGCAGCGCCCTTGGCCAGTTTCTTAACAAAGTCACGCTCTGCATCAGCCTTTTTTTCAGGAAGGCCGTCAGCTGCGATAGGATAGACACCATCAGTATTGAGCTGAAGGATATGGTCATCAATGGACTGATTGAAACGACCAGACAGGTTGAAATAGCTATGATTGGTCGGATTGACCAAGGTATCCTGATCTGTCTGGACCTGATAGGAGATTTCCAGCTCGTCCTTCTCTGTCAGGGTATAGGAAACCCAGATTTTCAGATTGCCAGGAAAGCCACCAGTTCCGTCACTCCGCTCTGTATAAAAGGTAAGCCCATCATTGCTGACTTCCTCCACTTCAAAAACCGCACTATCCCAGCCGCTGGATCCACTATGGTTACAGTTTAGGCCATTATTCGCCTCTAGCTGAAAGGTCTGACCATTCAGTTCAAAAGTTGCTCCGGCAATACGTCCAGCAACTGGACCAATGCTGGCTCCATGCTTAGGACTGTTCCCAATATAATCCTCAAACTGATCAAAACCAACGACGATATTGTCAAAGTGATTATTTTTGTCAGGGGTAACATACTGGACGACGGTCGCTCCATAGTTCATGACTTTCAGACGATAGCCTCGATCGTTTTCAAAAGTATAAGCCAGAATCTCCTGACCGCCCAGCTTTCCAAAAATGGATTCTCGGTAAGATTTCATACCAAACCTCTTTTATCTATCCTATTAAAAATCACGAACTTGCCAAGTCCTGTCTTCAAAAGGCAGGTCAAGCTTGTCCACCCAAGACACAGCTGTTTGGCGCAAGACTTGATTAAGATCCTCGATATTCTGACGGCCTGTCTCGTCCAGCCACTCTTGAGCTGCTGCAGCTCCCTCTTGGGCGAAGACTGAGACTGCATCCTTCCAGGTAGCCCGTCCGCACAGAACACCGTTAAACTGTGAGCCCGCTTCATGGGCTAGCCGCAGCGTTTCTTGGAAAAGTTCGGCACTGACACCAGCGCTGAGGAAGATGAAAGGCAAGTGTGTCGCATCTGACTGTTCTTTAAAGAAAGCTTGGGCTTCCGTCACGCTGTAGACTGGCTCAACGCCTTCTTTGGTGAAGCCCTCGATAAAGTTCATATTGACTGGCACTTCAACCTTTAAAACATCTACATGGTAACGGGAATCTGAAAAGTGCTTGACTGCTTCGTTAACCTTGTGTGGCTTAAGCTTGGCATAGTTAGCGTCCAAGACACTGTCACTCTTAGCATCATAGGTCAGAATCTCCAGAAAATAAGGAATGTCCTCAGCTAAGCATTCGCTGCCCACGCGCTCAACCCAGGCTTGCTTGATGTCGTTGATTTCTGGTTTGTCGTCCACATCATAGTAAATCAAGACCTTGACGGCATCTGCGCCCATGTCTCGGATGCGACTAGCTGACCAGTTAGGCAGCAAGTCCGGCAGGCGGCCCTCGGCTGACACATCATAGCCAGTCTTTTCATAGGCTACTATCAGCCCGCAGGACGCATCCCGCAGCTCAGCTGCCGGCAGACCGAACTCCGGATCCAGCAGGATAGAGCTGGCATAGGGCGTCAGCTGACTAGAGATTAATTCTTTAAACTGAACCAGAGCTTGGTCACCAGATGACGCATCTTCTCCGCTGGCCAGCATTTTCTTGAGCGAGCCACGCTGGTCAATAGCCAAAGCCCCGATAATCCCCTGCTCGTCTGATAGTTTTTTCAGATGTCTCACTTTTTTGTGGCTGATTTGTAATTTCTCCATAACTTTTCCTTTTCTTACTGCCCAAGAGGGTGAATGATAACTCCCTGTACTACACGATTGACCGTTCCTGTCGGAGACGGTGTATCTGGACGGTTCTTGACCTTGAGCGAGGACAGGAGAGCAAAGAGCTGAGCGTAAACGATGTAAGGGAAGATGCGATAGCTATCTCCCAGAGGCTCTTGGGTACTTAGCACTACTTGCTCGACTCCTTCCAACTGCTCCTCTCGGTCAGTCAGCAAGACCAGTCTGCGGATAATCCCGTCACCAGCCACTTCCCGCACCAAGTCCAAATCATAAGCCTGGGTATAGGCATCTGTTGAGCCAAAGACCAGAACGACCGTGTCTTGGTTAATCAGCGACTTAGGTCCATGCCGGAAACCGACTGGGCTTTCGTACATGGTCGCAATTTGGCCGGCTGTCAGCTCTAAAATCTTAAGCTGTGCTTCATGCGCCAAACCAAAGAAAGGCCCTGCTCCCAGATAAATGACCCGACTGAAATCCAAATCAACCAGCTGCTGCACATCTGCAACGCGTTCTAAAACATCTTGACTGAGCTGAATCAAAGCCGCAACCTTAGCTTCCTTCTGGTCTAGTTCAGCCCGGTCAAAGACCAAAAGGGCTGTCAGCATCATAGAGCTGAAGCTAGAAGTCATGGCAAAGCCAGCATCATTAGACGCTTCTGGCTGCAGGAGCAAAAGATTCTTTTCATCGCCTTGGGCCTGCTGGGCTAGCTTGCCTTGGGCAGCACAGGTAATGGTAATCTGGTACAAGTCATCCACCAGCTGCTTAGCCAAGTCCACAGTCGCTACACTTTCTGGAGAATTACCGCTACGGGCAAAGGAAACCAGCACTGTCGGTACTTCTCTCTTCAGATGCACTAAGGGATTGGCCACGATATCTGTTGTCGCAATAGCGTTGAAATTCCATTTGCGATCATCATAAATCTGCCTGAAATAAGGCGTCAAAGTATCTCCGACATAGGCTGATGAGCCGGCTCCGGCAAAAATGACCTTGATGTAGTCATGTTTGTCCTCGATTTTTTTCAGAAAAGCAGCGATGGCTGCGGCTTGAGCCTTGTAATGTTCAAAGGCTTCCTGCCAGACCTCAGGCTGCTGATAGATTTCTCTCGTTGTGATGTCAGCCCCCAGACGCTGCAATTCTTCCTGTGAATAATCTAACATTCTCTTTCTCATTCCTTTCCATCATTTGAAAAAGGGGGAGTGGGACAGAAATCCAGAAAATCCAAGATTTTCGGCTCGCTGTCCCACCCCCGCAACGATGGCTAGACTTGAAATATGCTTTTAACAAGCTTTTTCAAACCAGACAGCGACTGCATTTTGCAATGCTGAACCATCCATTTCCCTAGGCCAAGAGGCATCTCCCAAATTCCTCTTAGACCAGTATGCTTGAATCAACCACTGTGGCTTGGCCTTATCTATCAGCAGTCTCCCATCTGCTGACAGCGCAAGGACTTGACCTAACTAGAAGTGGCTGTTCAAGCTTTTATTCATCTTCATCATCCATTAGGCCAGCTAGAACATCATTAACCTTAACAATATTCTCTGCTGCTTTGGATGGATAGCTAACTTCTGCTCCTGTCAAAGATGCATTAATAAACTCAATGACCATGGGCAGATTGACCCCCGCATAAAGCTCAATATCCTGTCCCTCCATAATGAAGCGGCTGACTACATTACAAGGAGTGCCCCCCAAGAGATCCGCAAAAACCAAGTAATCCTCAAAGTCTTTGACCGTTTCTAAGAATTTAGCTGCGAAATCTTCTGGGCCTTCCTCCGGAAGCAGGGCTACTGCATGGATGTCTTCCTGAGGCCCCATAATCATTTCCGTAGTGGTTTTCAGCTCTTCACAAAAGCGACCATGGCTGACTAAAACTAATTTCTTACTCATAAATCACTCCATTACTCTGGTACTTGTCCCAGCAGGAAATAGCCGATAGCGGAGAAGCTTACTGCCATGATAATGATAATGAAGATAGCCTTAGTAGAGTTCATTCCTTTCTTGCCCAAGAGCCAGAAGATAAAGCCTGTAAAGACTGCTGGAATCAAACGTGGGAAAATCAGATTCATCATGTCTTGGAAATCAATAGCTTTTTTACCGATGTTCCATACCCAGGATACTTCAAAGTTGATCATAGTAGCAATCAAACCACCCACCATAAAGATACCCAATACAGAAGCCGCTTCAACAAGAGCTGTCAAAGTACTTTGCATATTGGTGATGAGATTGACCCCTTCTTTGTAGGCAAATTCTAACTGTTTCCAACGGAAAATGTCATAAGCAACTGCTACAGCAATCCAAAGGAAAATTCCCCAAGGCTGGCCTGCAATAGCCATAGTAGCAGCGATAGATCCCATGATGGCTGGCACAAGAGAGCCAAAGATAGAGTCTCCAAGAGGAGCAAATGGTCCCATAAGACCTGTCTTGATACCATTGACCGCATCTTTTGATTTAACACCGTCTTTTTCTTCCATAGCTAGGTCAAAACCTGCAATAATGGTGTGGAAGAAAGGTGATGTATTGAAGAATTGCGTATGCAATTTCATCATTTCTTTCAATTCTGGAGTGCCATCACCATACATTTTACGCAACTGAGGCAAGAGCATGTAGAGGTAACCAGAACCTTGCATCCGCTCGTAGTTCCAGCCTAATTGGAAAGTGAACAAGCTGCGTTTATTGATTTGTTTAAAATCTTCTTTTGTTAATTTATAATTAGAGTTCGTCATCTTCAATTTCCTCGCTTTCTGATTTTGTGCTAGCAGCTGGAGCAGCAACTACTGTTCTTTGGCTGTATTTGAAATGCTGTACTGCAAGGAAGATACCAAAGATAGCTACACCAATCATAGACAAGCTTTTGAAGTTGTTGGCAAATGTGATTGCAGCATCTTTTGGAAGAGTTCCAACAATACTAGATACAGCCCCACCCAAAGTTTGAATGTTTGAATAAAGCACAGTCAGCATAGCCGTCAAGCCAAAACCAAGAGCTAAGTAATGAAGATTACGTTTAACTGGAAGGTAACGAAGCAAGATAGCAAACCCGAGTCCTGGAAGCATACGACCAGCCAGCGTCAAACCTGCAGCCAACCATTTCACACCAGCAACACCATCTACTATCGCTTGAACAAATGTTCCACCAAATGCCAGAGCCAGAAAGACTGGGAGGGCACGAGACAGAGCCCAAGGAAGGGCACCTAAGAGATAGTTGCGTTCAATACCTTTATAGTCGAAGCGCTCAATTGCTGCATCCACACGGTGCGCGAAATAAGTCGTTGTCATACGGCCCAAGATATCGAAGTAAGTCAGCAAAGTTGCTACCGGTACTGCGATTGTCGCGATAGCCAACTCTGGCTTAATGCCTTGTGCTACGGAAAAGGCTGTCGCAAGAACGGCACCTGATGTCGCATCAATACGAGAAGCTCCACCAAATGTCCCTACACCAAGAACGAACAATTGCAGGCTACCACCAATAAACAAACCGGTCACTGGTTTCCCCATAATCAAGCCAGTAATGAACCCAGCAAATACAGGGGATCCTGCTGACGAAACGATGGTCAACTCATCACAGATTTGATAAGCTGAGTACAAAGTGAGTAGTAAAATTTGCCACCATTGTATCATAACAATGTCCTCCTAAAATTTTTTCTTATTTTAATAACTTCATGAAGTCCTCAACCGGATCGTTGGGAACCATTTGCGCTGTCAGTTTTACTCCTTTTTCATGAAGCTTGTGAAAGGCTTCAACATCTGCATCTACCACGTTGATAGATCGGGTAATGGAGCGAGTTTCGTCTGACTGAGACATATTGCCAACGTTCAGCGTTTCCAGCGGAACACCAGCTTCGACCAACCGCAGGAAACGGTCTGGCTTACGAGCAACAATCAAGAGTCGCTGTGAATCATACTTGCCGGCCAAGATATTTTCTGCTGCCTTAGCAATTGGCAAGACACTAAGTTTCACACCAGCTGGCGTTGCGAGCTTGAGTCCGCTCTTTTCGATAGCATTTTCAGCTACCTCATCGTCAATCACCATAATGCGTGAAATATTGAGCTTGGTAGTCCAAAGATTGGCTACCTGTCCATGGATCAAACGTCCATCGATACGTGCACCTACTATTGTCATAGATTTTCCCCCTTTATTGTTTTAAATGTAGGTTGGTTAACTAAGTGAATGGTTTCGCTGTAGATCCCTTCTGTCTCAAAGATAATGATGCGATTGTCTCCCTCTCTGAGCAGGCTGTGCGGGATATAGAGCGATAAGGTCGGTCCGACATTCCAGAAACGGCCAATGCTGACACCGTTGACAAAGACGACGCCCTTGCCAAAGTCGGACAGATCCAGATAAGTATCTTTAAGCGCTTTCATTTTAAAGTCAAAAGCGTAGAAAGCTGGTTGCTTTTCCTGCCACCCTTTTGAAAAGTCAATCTTTTCTGGATGGTCCAGCGGAAGCGGATAATGCTGCCAGTCAAGCAGGAAGTGGAGATCCTTGCAGACACCCGTACGAATCCCCTTCTGCTGGGTATCTGCCAGTAGCTTGTGCCCATAATTGACCCGACCCATATTTTCCATCAGAATGTCAAGCTGGTGCTCCGCCTTTTTCTGGCCGTCCACCATGATATCCTGACCGATTTCTGTCTGGTACTGGGTTGCTATGTGCTGACCGTCCACATAGAGCTGCATACGGTCGCGCCCGTCAATGACACGGATCCTTTCCTGATCAGCATCCCAACTAGCCCAAGTCCGATAGAGCAGGTAGCCGACATTTTGCCCCAGCTCTTCCATCTTCATCGGATAGAGACTTTCGATAGGCTCTGCCAAGTCAGGCAGTGTCTCAAAGAGACTGACCTTCTGACTGAGCGGAATATTCCTGAGTTCAAAAGACTCTTTCACTAAGGGCTCCATCTGTGGATACTCTGGATAATACTTTTTCAGCATCCTCTGGACTGCATAGTACTTGTCCGTCGGATTGCCACGCTCATCGAGTAGAGCATCGTAGTCATAGGATGTTACCTGTGGCAGGTCAATGACTCCTCTGGCCGAACAGCCGTTCATAAAGCCAAAATTGGTACCGCCATGAAACATATAGAGATTGATTGAGCCCTGCTGGAGCACTTCGTGGACAGCTTGAGCCAACTCGTCTGGATCTCGCTTGATGATAGGTTCTTTCCAGCGATTGAACCAGCCGTCCCAGAACTCCATACACATGAGCGGCCACTTTTTACCATGCTCGTCAAAGAATTCCTGCATCTGGGCAAAATTGTAATCTGCCTTAGAGCCGAAATTTCCTGTCACAAAGACATCGTCATCAATCAGAGTACCAGCTCGAAGCGTAGCCCGCCAAGGCCCGTCTGAAGTAAAGAGCGGACAGGTTACACCTCGTTCTTCCATGAGCTGTCTGATTGCTCTTAAGTAGGCCTTGTCTTCCCCATAAGAACCGTACTCATTTTCCACCTGCATCATGAGGATATTTCCCGCATTGTCCAGTAGCCTTGGAGTCAGTCGCGGCAGCAGCTCGTCATAATAACTGGCTACAGCCCGCAGAAAGGCCTCGTCTGATGAGCGGATGCGCATATTTTCATTGAGCAGCCAGGCCGGCAGACCACCGAACTCCCACTCCGCGCAGATAAAAGGCGAAGGGCGGATAATGGCATAAAGTCCCAAATCCTGAGCCGTCTGTAAAAATGCCTCAATATCTAAAATCCCTTGGAAGTTAAAGACACCTTTTTGAGGTTCGTGCATATTCCAGGGAAGATAGGTCTCCACTGTATTAAAGCCCAGAGCTTTGAGATTATAAAGGGAATGATACCAATCCTCAGGCTGTACCCGAAAATAGTGAATGGCTCCCGATAAAATCTTAAACTCCCGATCATCCAAACAGAAGGAATGACCAATTTTGAATCTTGCCATCTGATGTTCCCCCAGTTATAAAACCGCTTTCATCTCTTATTAATATTAATATAATAAATTTTTGCATAAATGTCAACATTTTTTTTAAAAATATGTTAAAATCTTAAGTAAGAAAAGTAAAAAAAGAGAGGTGAACAAAATGGCTATTCCAAAATACCAACAAATCAAAGATGAGCTCAAGCAGCAAATCATTTCTGGCAAATTTGAAAATGGCGATAAGTTTTACACAGAGGCTGAGCTGATTCAGATGTTTAATGTCAGCTCCATTACTGTTGTCCGCGCTTTGAATGAACTGGCTAATGATGGTTACATCATCCGCCAACAAGGCAAGGGGACCTTCGTTTCACGTGCAAGAAAGCACAAGCTGGTGGAATTTTCTGACGTTGAGACCTTCCCTATCCAAAAAGATAAGGTGACTGTTCTTTCCATTAAACGCGGAAATGACCTGAAAATCTTGGATAAGCTAGAACTAGCACCAACGCAGTTCTACTATAAGATTGACCGAATCAGACGGACTGGCGATAAAGTCTATATCTATCACCAAACCTATATCCCTGAGCAATACATCAATCCTAACTATCCAGATATGGACTACTACAGCTCCATTTACAACCGCTTCAAAACTGACTACCACATTCACATGAATGATGAACATTTTGAAGAGACCAATGAAATTGTCTTCCCAACACCAAAAGATGTTGCGAAAGTGCTGGAAGTTGATACCAACTTCCCGACTGTTCATCAGGTGAAGATTACCCAGCTGGAAAGCACTGGACAAATCTTAGAGTACAGCGAAACTTACAAACGCGGTGACTTCTTCAAGATTAAGTTCATTTCCTGCAATCGGGACCACTAAGATTGAAAACGATGGCTTCTAATCGGCTGTCGTTTTTTATTTCATCTTGTGTACTTATATCTATTATAAGTCTATCTATACCAATTTGCAATCCATTCTAAAAACTTTTGTTCATTAAAAAGTGAATTCTGTCAAAAAGTAAACGAAACTTATGATTTCGTCCTATTTTTAATCAATTTAAAGAAGAAAAAATAAGAAACACAGGCTCTTCCCCTGAAAATTGGTACAGCGATAAAGCAAAAAAGCTGAGATTCACATCCCAGCTTTTTGATATAAAATGTTCTTTATTTTTCAAATGAAGTCGTTTATTAAGTCTCTATAAAACCTGCTATTTCTTTATTTCTAATTCACGGACCTGAAGCAAAACATTAGGCAAATCTGCCCCAGCCTGAAGAAGGGCAGCAGCCGTATAAGCGCCCTCTACCAAAGGAACATTATTGATAATGATTTCCTTGTCAGAAAAGTCTGCGACCATTTCTAGATTCATCCGAGCCGAACCCAGATCAAAAAAGGCCAAAATAGTGTCCTTGTCATTGGCATCTAAAGCTGCCTGAATCCCTTCAAAGCTGGTCCCGATGCTACCGTCGTCCAACCCGCCTACATAGCTGATGGCCACATCTGCCGCCACCTGCAAAATGAGCTCAAACAAGCCTTGGACCAGGTTTTTGGAATGGGAAACGATAAGAATGCCAGTATCTGCCATCAGCCTGCCTCCGTTTCTAGAAGAGCCTCAAAGAGGAGACCAGATGAAGCCGAACCGGGATCAATATGGCCGATAGAGCGCTCACCGACATAGGAAGCCCGCCCCTTGGTCGCTTTCAGATCTTTGGTCGCTTCCACTAGAGAACCAATCTTTTCACGCGTCAAGTCTCCAGACTGCAAAGAAACAGGAAGCTCCGACCAGACATCCACCATGGTCTTCTCACCAGGCACAGCCTTGCCCCGCTTCTGAATCATGTCCAGCCCAGCTTGGATAACTTCTGACAAGTCCTTGCCGTCTTTCTCAGCTTTGCCCATGCCCATGAAGGCCGAGCCATAAAGAGGGCCTGAAGCACCGCCGACCTTGCTAATCAGCTGCATGGAAACAGCCTGAAAAACCTCAGCCGCACTGGCAAAGTCCTTAGCAGCTAGACTCTCTACTGCTGCTGCCATCCCCCTAGCCATATTGGCGCCATGATCGCCGTCGCCGATAGGAGTATCAAGATCAGACAGATAGGCTTTCTGGTCCTGGATCTTCTCGTTGAACAACTGCATCCATTTTTTTGCTCTTGCTGCGTCCATAAGCACCTCCTTACCAAGCGGCTGTCGTGACAAGACTGTTGAGAGCTGTCAGCCAGTCTGGCTGGTCTAGCTGGATAAAGGTCAGAGAAATCCCAGCCATATCAATGGAGGTCATGTAATTGCCCAGCTTTTTATAGACAACTTCGACTCCAGCTTCTGCCAGAAGATTTGCTACATCGGCCGCAAAGACATACTGCTCCATGAGCGGTGTTGCACCCATACCATTGATGAGAATACCAATCTTCTTGCCAGATTTGAGCTCAACAGACTGACTGAGCTTTTCGACTAATTCTTTAGCTAAGTCCTTAGACGGTTGCATCTTTTCCTTGCGATAGCCGGGCTCACCGTGGATGCCAATACCGAACTCTATCTCATCATCAGCCAAAACAAAACCAGGCTTGCCGACTTCAGGTACGGTTGCCCCGCTCAGAGCCAAGCCAACTGTGTGAATATGTTTGACCAGCTCGTCAGCCAGAGCCTTGATTTCAGTCAGAGATTTGCCTGCACGCGCCGCATCCCCTAGAATCTTATGGACAAGAATGGTACCAGCCACTCCGCGACGACCTTGCGTATAGAGGCTGTCTTCCACTGCGATATCGTCATCTACGACGACACTAGCCACCTCAATCCCTTCCATCTCAGCCATTTCCTGAGCCATTTCAAAGTTCATAATGTCACCGGAATAATTCTTAATCACCATGAAGACCCCAGCACCCTCATCTGCTTCCTTGATAGCCTGCAAGACCTGATCAGGTGTTGGCGAAGTAAAGACCGCTCCGCAGATAGCGGCCGACAGCATGCCCTCCCCAACAAAGCCCGCGTGGGAAGGCTCATGACCACTGCCACCGCCAGAAATCAAGCCAACCTTGCCAGTCTTCTCACTCTTGCGGGCAATGATATCAAAGCCCTCCACCCGATAAACCAAATCGCTGTGAATATAGGCCAATCCTTCCAGCATCTCGTCCACAACCGCTGTTGGATCGTTGATAATTTTCTTCATAGGTGTCCTCCGTTTCTCAGCGTTTCTTTACGATGAGCAATTCGCCCTAAAAAGAAAGCGCTATCATTTTGATATTATTTTAACATTTTATCTTACTGAAAGCAAATTCTGCCACATCCTAGAATAGAAGAAAGCATCAAATTAGTTGACAAGAAAAAGTAGACAGTGTATACTAAAGATAGATAAGTAGACGGTGTATACTTTAGGAGAAAATGAATGAAACGCAATACTGCCCAGCTGAAAGAACAGCTCATTCAAACAGGGATTGAAGAAATCGGAAAACATGGAATTGAACAGCTCTCGCTCAGGACTGTTGCCAAGGCCTGCGGTGTAACTCACGGCACTCCATACCGCCATTTTGAGAGCAAGGAAGGCTACCTCAAGGTGGTTTTGGCCAGGCTTTCGCTCTTTCTCAACCAGGAAATCAATGAAAAGATTGATGCGACAGGTTCTGCGCGTGGTCAGCTGACCCAGCTTGGTCTTAATTTCATTATTTTTGCTAAGACCTACCCTCATTTTTTCGAAGCTCTCTTTATCAAATTTCCTTTTAAATATATGAAAGTGACCCAGGACACCATACTCTTGGAGTCTGACCTGCCTGGATTTGATAAATTTAAGGAGCTCGTTTTAAAGCTTCGCAAGGAGGAAAAGTTTAACAATAGCGAAGCAGAAAGCCTTTTTCACTTTTGGAGCTTTATCACAGGTCTGGCCGTTCTGACCAACAGTCCTATCGGACAAGACCTTGATCCTCAAGCCATCCAAAGCACGATCGAGCACATGCTTGACATTTATATCAAAGGAGAACGATCATGAAAACCTTGATTATTTATACCCACCCAAGCCCAACTGGCTTCAATGCTGCTATTCTCAAAGAAGTTCAAAGCAACCTTTCTAAGAAGCATGAGGTGAAAACCTTGGACTTGTATGCTGAAAATTTTGACCCGATTTTGCGCTTTGACCAAGAACATAGACGCCGTGACCTGCACAAAGACCCTGAAATGGCCAAATACCGAGATTTAATCACTTGGGCAGACCATCTAATTTTCATTTTCCCGATCTGGTGGAGCGGTATGCCGGCCATTCTCAAAGGCTTTATCGACCGCGTCTTTGCGGCTGACTTTGCCTACTCTTATAAGAAAGTCGGCATGCAAGGTCACCTGCAAGGCAAGTCCGGCTGGATTATCGTCAGCCACAATACACCAGGCTTTGCCCTGCCTTTTGTCCAAGACTACGGCAAGGTGCTTAAAAATCAAGTCCTGAAACTTTGCGGTATTTCTCCCGTCAAACTGACAGAGCTCAACGGAGTAGAACGCAAGACAGACCAACAACGCCAAGAAATGCTCAAGAAAATCGGGCAGCTGGCCAGTCAAATTTAAGAACAAGCAAATAGGCACTTCGTAAGAAGCGCCTATTTCTATATTTAATCTAAGCCTACGCGTTTGAAGATTTCATCTACGCGCTTTTGTGGCATAGCAAATTTGCTTATTGATGATTTTTAAAGCTTTATAATATGTATGCTATATTATTTTGAAAAATCCTGGATCCACGAGATTAGTATACCCGAAGTCATCAAGTATGAAAACAAAGAAAATAAAATAATCATAGTAAATAGAACAATTTGCGATTCCAAAAATGCTGTATTATGTATAACTCTTTTTATAAATTCAGGAACTTTTATTTTTCTTGCAAAATGAATTAACAAGTTTCTAAACATCATAGCATATGCCAGGAATTGTTGGACAATCGCAATTAATAAACCAATTATTTTATACGCACTTTGAATAAACTCGCTATTTGTCAAAGCTGCTGACATCCCTTCAGAGATTGTTAATAGGTTAACTCCATAATAAATAGTTAGCATAGAGATAGGTATTGAATAAAAAAGATAAACTAATGTAGATTTTTGGATACGGCCACTAATCGCAACAATGAATAAAATTACTATTGAGGAAATTAGAGGAACTAAACCATACCATTTTAAAACTAGTGAAATTTCATTTTTATACTTTATAAACATAGAAACTATTCCAACAATACCAATTAACGATAAAATAATAATTCCCCAAAAATCATCATCACTCATATTTTTATTAGTTTGATCTTGCTTAGGTTTCTTTCTTATAAATTTAAAATCCAATCCTGGTTTATATCTAGGCGTTGGAATTATTATTGTATTTTCTGAAATTTCTAGTGAGTTCTTATTAAAAAAGTTTGATAGTTTATTACTCCATTCAGAAAACCTTGGGCCTATCTTCGGTAGTTTAGCGAATATTTTCCTGAAAATTAATATACAAATACCTAAAATTAATGATTGAATTATACCATCCGGTATGGTTTTTATCACATTGCTCAACCAGTTTAATATATTATCTACATTCATTATCTACTCTCACAATCCAATGCGCTCAAAGATTTCATCTACGCGCTTGGTGTAGTAAACTGGGTTGAAGATTTCATCAATCTCTTCCTGAGTCAGGCGGGAAGTGACTTCTGGATCCGCTTCGAGCAGAGGCTTGAAGTCCACTTGATTGTCCCAAGACTGGGCAGTCTTTGGCTGCACCAGATCATAAGCTTGCTCTCGCGTCATGCCTTTTTCAATCAGGGTCAACATGGCCCGCTGGCTAAAGATAAGACCAAAGGTCGAGTTCATGTTCCGCTTCATATTTTCAGGGAAGACAGTCAGGTTCTTGACGATATTACCAAAGCGGTTGAGCATGTAGTCGATGAGAATGGTCGTGTCCGGTGCGATAATCCGCTCAGCTGATGAGTGGGAAATGTCGCGCTCATGCCAGAGAGAGACATTCTCAAAGGCTGTCACCATGTGGCCCCGAATGACACGCGCCAGACCGGTCATATTTTCAGAGCCGATTGGATTGCGCTTGTGCGGCATGGCAGAGCTGCCCTTTTGACCCTTGGCAAAGAACTCTTCCACTTCGCGCTGCTCAGACTTTTGCAGACCACGGATTTCAGTTGCCATGCGCTCGATAGACGTCGCAATCAAGGCTAGAGCTGAGAAGTATTCAGCGTGGAGGTCACGTGGCAGGACTTGAGTCGAAATCTCTTGCGGACGGATGCCTAATTTCTCACAGACATAGCTTTCCACAAATGGCGGAATGTTGGCAAAGTTCCCAACCGCACCAGAGATTTTCCCAGCTTCCACACCTGCAGCCGCAATCTCGAAACGCTCAATGTTGCGCTTCATTTCGCTGTACCAAGTCGCGAGCTTAAGGCCGAAAGTCGTCGGCTCCGCATGCACCCCGTGTGTCCGTCCCATCATGATGGTGAACTTGTGCTCCCGCGCCCGCTCCGCAATGATGTCCGTGAAGCGACGCAGATCCTCACGGATGATGTCATTGGCCTGCTTGTAGAGGTAACCGTAGGCAGTATCTACCACATCAGTCGAGGTCAGGCCATAGTGCACCCACTTGCGCTCTTCGCCCAGTGTCTCAGAAACCGCCCGCGTGAAAGCCACCACATCGTGGCGCGTCTCCTGCTCAATCTCCAAGATGCGGTCGATGTCAAAGCCAGCCTTTTCACGAATCAAGGCCACATCTTCCTTGGGAATCTCACCCAACTCAGCCCAAGCCTCATCAGCCAGAATCTCTACCTCCAGCCAAGCCTTGTACTTATTTTCCTCAGTCCAAATATTCGCCATTTCAGGGCGGCTATATCTTTCAATCATGTTTTATTTTCCTTTCGTTTGAGGTTTCACTTAGCTAGAATAAACATTAAGGAAACTTGAGTTCCAATCCTAGCGTTGTTCTTCAATAGCTTTAGTTTGTCTATATTCAAATGCTTCTGCATTTTCTGTCAGCTCTACTGTTAGCTCTTTGTGAGTATCTAAAATATCTTTAATGATTGCAAAAGGAACTTTGAAATATTCTTTGCGACCATTTACTTTGTTAACTTTATATTGAGAAAGCTGGTTATGTAATTCTGTTTCTAAAGCAAATGCCTCTTCACTAAAAATCAAAGCATGTATGTCAAATTGGAACGGTACCGATGCACTGCTCAATTCCCTAATACGCTCTATAGGTTCCAAACGGCGAGTAACACCAATTTTATAAACATTTTCTCCGAAAGAGCCAATATTAGAAATAACATAAACATATCCAGCCGTAGCATGACCTTCACGATAATCTATATCTTCTTCAATTTCTTCTAATTCTGAAAGTTTGTCTTGATACTCAGCTAACTGAAGTTTTAATTCTTTTCTCCATTAAATTCTAAAAATTTTCTTCTTCCTTAGAATCTTCGTAAACACAAAATTCAATCGAAAGTTTTATAGGGCGACTTGTTAATCCAAAACTCTTTATATAATCATAGACCTCATCATCATCGCGCGTATGCTCTATAACTAACTGATTATTTGTTATCTCTACAATATGAATACCTTCTGCATCCGGAATTTCTGGAATGACTACATCATCCGCATAAGTAAATGTTAGAGTAGTAATATCATCTTCAAATACATCATCGAATTCTTCTATCATTTTAAAAATCAATCCCTTTCCCAAAACTCAACACTGTCACATGCCCTACCTTACTGTTGTGCTTGTCTTCTATAATCATTTATTTACCGCCCACTCCGCTGCTTTCTGTGCATGGATCACTGTTGTGTCGTAGAGAGGCAGGTCAGTGTCGGATTGCTTGACGAGGAGACCAATCTCGGTACAACCCAAGATAACAGCTTCTGCGCCTGCTTTTTTCAAATCATCTATAACGGCAAGATAAGTCTGCTTTGAGCTTTCTTTGATGTTCCCTAGGCAAAGTTCGTCATAAATAATTCGATTAACCTCTGTAATACCAGCTTGGTCTGGAATCAGCACTTCTAACCCAGACTCTATTAATTTCTCCTTGTAAAAATCTTGGGTCATGGTGTACTTGGTTCCTAGGAGGCCGACTTTTTGAATACCGTCAGTCAACAAGGCCTGCGCAGTTGCTTGTGCAATATGCAAGATTGGAATCGTAATCTGTTCTTGTATCTGCGGAGCAACCTTGTGCATAGTGTTGGTGCAAATAACAATGAAATCCGCACCAGCTTGCTCCAAGCGCTGAGCAATATCTGCCAAAAGTTGACCGCTTTTCTCCCAGTCTCCGACTGCTTGATAATGCTCAACCTCTGCAAAGTCAACACTATAAAGTAGAATCTTAGCAGAATGCAAGCCACCCAGCTCTTTTTTGATGGTTTCGTTAATGATTTGGTAGTAAGAGGTGGTACTTTCCCAACTCATACCGCCAATCAGACCGATAATTTTCATAGACTAATTAAACTCCTCCTTGCTTATAGCCACCGACGGGTAGTGCGGCAAGCTACTTAGATCTGTATCCAATGGCAAATCATAGATAGCCAGATAATTGTTTGGATATTGAATCTTTAATTCCTGATATTTAGCTTTTACTTTTTCATGGTCAGCACTGGCAAAGAGCACTTCTACAACAGCAGTTTCTTTTCCTTCTTCCACAAAAGCATTGACGATGATTTGAATCATAGTAATTGACCAAGTCCGTATTCAGTTAAGCAAATACGACGGTCCATGTTCCTTTCTTTTTGTTTATTTTATTCTATCAAAGATTAGATGTTTGGGTTCAAATTAAGGGAACCCGTTCCCATTCCCTTCTGGTTTTTAATAGTATTAGTAATTAATAGTTCCAGTTAAATTTAGATAAACTCAGTATCCTATATTGCTAGTTATAAAGTCTTTGTAAAATGTAAAAAGAAATCAATATTCTGTTAAAAATCTATAAAAGCTCAACTTAAAAAAGAGATGTCTGAATAGTGTTACCTTGCTTATCGGTTTTTGCAATAATATTATTGATTGCAATCTGACTATATTTTTTATTTACTTTTTCTTTTATTACTTGCATTTTTTTATCAAATTCAAATATGCTATCTAACGAGTAAAGAGGAAAAGCTTTTTTTTCCGCTAACAATTGTTGATTTAAAGAAATAGCGGAATCATTTGAAAAATATACTTGCTGCCCCTTGCCATTCTTAAAGAGAGTATGATCAAGAACGGCTAATGCTCTATCTTGTTCTAATGCTTTATAGGTTGCATATCTACTTCCACCACTATTTGACGATTCGATAGTAATTGTTCCTAAACTCATACCACTTTGCCATTCATCACGTTCAACCAAATAACTAGGCCTTAATGTTGTTCCAATAGGATATTCAGATACCAAAGTCCCGCCATTACGTAAAATATCATCAGCTAGTGTACGATTTACTTTAGGATATATTGGAACATCTAAGCCATGAGCTAAAATAGCTATAGTTTTACCATTTGTAATACTCGCCATTTCATGAGCCAAGGAGTCACACCCTACAGCTAGTCCACTGACCACTGTGTAATCTAAATTAGATAACTGCTCAGTAATCTTTGAAGTCATCTTTTGGGCAAAAACACTTGGTTCCCTAGTGCCAATTACTGCTACTTTTTTTGTATCTGTGAGTAATTTTATATTCCCTTTAACAAATAATACTAGTGGTTTCTTAGATAAAACAGCTAGCTCTTTAGGATACTCAACATCACTAAAATTAATCGTGACTATTTGTTTTTCTAAACTATTATCAATAATTTCTTTCGCTTTATTACATTGAAAATTCCAACTTGACTTAGTCAAATCAGTTTCAATTAAATTTTTTAACTGACTTATCTTACTACCATAAATATCCTCAAAAGTGAAGTCATAATTTCCTTTTTTAGAAAAAACATCTTCTAGAAAATCAGCAATTCTTTTTCTTCCCATCCCTTTAAGTCTACTAAGGGCAATAATTTTAGTACTTAAGCTATAATTCTCTATCATATTTTTCTGCTTTTTTAAAATTAGTTGTCATCGAAATTAACTTGAGGTTCTGCAACTAAAGAAATAATATCGTCAAAATCCTTTGACGAGTACATTCCTGAAGTATTCTTTTTCAGAAAATCCAACAATTGTCTTGGATCATGAAACACATGATCCGCACCATAGTCCCGATTAAATCTATAGTGGATCCCCCATGTAACTAATACTGTTTCAAGTCCAGCCGCTTTATATGCAATAATATCATTTTTAGTATTTCCTATTCCAATAATTCTATTTCCTGATGAGTATTGCTTAATCTGTTTTATAGAATCAGTTACACTAAGATACGCAGGCTTAGTATGATAGCCATAAAATGATTTTGCTCTCGGCTTAATTAGCCAGTCAGAATGTGTGTAGTCTCTGTAACCTTTTTCATTCTCCTCTTTATAGTAAAAAGTAATTCCATTTTTCTGCTCAAAAGGAAAAACTTTTTCTCGAAGAAGCTTCTGCTTAAATAACTTAATCATCAAACTATAGCGATTAGAAACTACCGTATATGGTATAGATTTATTTGCAAGGATATCAAAAATATCTTCTAAATCTTTATACATTTCATAGACAACTTCTTTATTATAAAAATTATAATTGAATCCTTTACCGTTGAACAGATTTTGTTCAACTTCTACTTTTCTATCCCTAGAATTTACAATAGTCTCATCGAAATCCCAAATGACCCCATCAATTGAAAATTTAGATTCAAAATTTACTGAAGCTTCTTGATATAACGATTTTATTTTTTCCCATTTTTCAACGGTTTGATATTTATAAAATGCATAGTTGACTATCTTATTTCTAGGTACTCCGTGAGAGATTAGAAATTTATCCACCATACGAAAAGAACTACCACTCGTTGTTACATCATCCATCAGAACTATATAATCATATGTTCCCCAATCACAATTCTCCAAGGCCAATCCTTCTGTTAACTCGTGATACAAATGCTGTCTTTTACCTGTAGATTCTACATGAGTTTTTTGTTTTGAATCTGTTCTTACCAAAAGAACTTCATTATTTATGTTTAATTTTTTTGCAATATACTGAGGTAAATTATGAATTTCTGATTCTGAGCTAGGGATTCCAATATAACATATTCTCTTAGTCGAATCCTTCACAAATCGACGAAGTTTGTTTTGGCATTGAGCTATTAATTGCCTTAATTTATAAAATTCACTCTCATTTGTAAAATCAAATTTATTTTTTCCATCACTTTGGTTGACTTCTGAAATAAAAACATTGTTTTTGATTTTCGTTTTAACTAAATAAAACTCCTTCTGCATATCAAAATCCATATCCTGCTCACGATTATACAATTCCCCATAAAATATAGGCAGCGGCAAACCTTCCTCTACAAAAGGATAAGTGACATCAAAACTCTCTGAAATATCACGCTCATACTTAGTAAAATTAAATTTAGAATGTATCAAAAATCAATCCCCCCCAAACTCAACCACGCTATCCGGCGCATCACTAAACAAGGTCACATGTCCCATCTTGCGGTTGTGCTTCGCTTCTATTTTACCATACAGGTGGAGGTGGGCGCTTGGATTTTCTGTGACATATTTTTCAGCGGCCTCAACATGCTGGCCGAGTACATTGAGCATGACGGCAGGCGCATGCAGGTGGATAGCTGGCAATGGTGCTCCGAGAACGCCGAGAATATGAGTATTGAATTGCGAGAAGTCGCAAGCTTCGATAGAGTAGTGCCCAGAGTTGTGTGGGCGCGGGGCAATCTCATTGACGATGATGTCATCAGCCGTCGCAAACATTTCCACACAAAGGGTTCCAGACAAGTTAAGCTGGTCTGCGATTCGCATTGCCATAGATTTAGCTTTCTCAGCTAGAATAGCCGATATGCGGGCTGGGACAATAGTCTTAGACAAGATATTGTTGCGGTGAATATTTTCCTGAACTGGGAAAACTGTCACATCCTTGCCATTTCCGGACACGATGACGGAAATTTCAAGGTCAAAGTTGACAAATTCTTCCAAGACACAGGCTGCTGAATCGGCTAGCGCATAGGCTTCTTCCAAATCTTCTTCCGAGCGAATAACCTTTTGCCCATGGCCATCATAGCCACCAGTCGCAGTCTTGAGGACATAGTTTTTCGATAGGTCGATATCTGCCAAGTCTTGGCTGGAAGTCACGGCCTTGTAGGGTGCCACGGTGACTTGGGCCTTGTTTGCGAGAAAGTCCTTTTCAAAGATCCGATTTTGAGAAATGCGGAGCAGGTCAGTCCCTTGAGGTAGCTGACCATCCTTAATGACAGCATCCAAACCGTCAGCATCAACATTTTCAAACTCATAGGTCAGGACATCGCATCGCTCAGCCAGCTGACGCAGAGCATCCACATCATTATAAGGCGCTACGATAACCTCAGCCACGCGAGAGGCTGGACAGTCCGCCGCAGGATCGAGCGCGATGACCTTGTGCCCCATGTAGATAGCAGAAATGGCCATCATCTGACCCAGCTGACCGCCACCAATGATTCCGATTGTTTTAGATGAGCTCATTTGACGACTCCTCTGCGATTTTTCCTTGTTCTTCTGCAAAATCTGCTAGCGCTGCTGCTAGGTCTTGATCTTCAATGGCCAAGATCCGAAGGGCAGTCAGGGCAGCGTTTGTCGCTCCCGCTTCCCCAATAGCCATAGTTGCCACAGGCACACCACCCGGCATCTGCACGATAGAGTAAAGGGAGTCCAGACCGCTGAGAGCGCGTGATTTGACTGGTACACCAATGACAGGCAGAGTGGTTTTTGCTGCGACCATACCTGGTAAATGGGCTGCGCCTCCAGCACCTGCAATAATGACCTTGATACCGCGACTCCGTGCTTCCTCGGCATGTCTAAACATGAGGTCTGGTGTACGGTGGGCAGAGACAACTTTCTTTTCGTAGGCTACACCAAAGCGGTCTAAGACTTCGGCGGTTTTTTGCATGGTTGCCCAGTCGGATTTGGAGCCCATGATGATGGAAATAATTGGTTTCATTGTTAATATCCTTTTTCTTTTTTGATAATGGTCTTAGGTGGTGCGTCGGAAGCAAACCTTCGGTTTCATTCCTAAAATTTGAGCCCGAAGTCCCAAATGTTCCCTAAACCAGAACATACACTGTTCTGGTCTTTTCACCACGGTGACCATTATCATATTTGGCGACTGCGTCGCCTAAGCTAGCGCTAGTATTGCAAATGCTTGAAGAAATTCTCACAATGACCGGGCAAAGCGATAAAGTTCGAACTAATGTTCTTCAAGGAGCTTTAACACAGTCAATCGTAGATTTTCGAAGAGTTTTATTTAACCGCCTTGCTTCCGATATCCGTTCGGTAAAAGAGACCTGTAGTGTCTTGTTTTTTTAGTTGGTCGTAGATTTTTTCCTGCGCAGCTGATACGGTATCTGCTGTGGTGACCAGCATGTAAACTCGGCCGCCATTCGACAGCAGTGCTCCGCTATTTTCCGCAAACTTAGCCCCAGCATAGTAGGTGATGATGTCGCCGTCTGTTTTGTCCGGCAGAGGCAGGCCTTTCTCATAGTCCAGCGGGTAGCCCTCTGAAGCGACAACCACGCCAAGGGTCACGCCCTCATCCAGCCAAGTGATAGCCGGCTCCTTCTTGTCCAAAATGTCCGTGATGTTCTGCGCAAAGTCAGACGTCAGGCGCGGCAGGATAATCTGGGTCTCTGGGTCACCGAAGCGCGAGTTGAACTCAATGACCTTAGGACCATCTGCTGTCAGAATCAGCCCAGCATAGAGCACGCCCAGATAAGGTCGTCCCTCAGCTATCATGCCTTCGAGAACTGGCTTGATAATGGTCTCAACCGACTGTTCCACCACGATTTGTGGCAGGTGAGGCACTGGCGCATAAGCTCCCATACCACCTGTATTGGGTCCCTTGTCGCCATCATAGGCCCGCTTATGATCCTGGGCCGTTGGCATGATGTAAAACTTGTCGCCATTGACAAAGGCAAAGAGGGAGAACTCCTCGCCATCCAGGAACTCCTCGATAACCACACGCGCACCCGAGTCGCCGAACTTATTGTCCAAGAGCATCTCCTGCGCGGCATCGACCGCTTGCTCCACTGTCTCTGCGACGACTACGCCCTTGCCCAGAGCTAGGCCGTCCGCCTTGACCACGATAGGTGCTCCCTGCTTTTCGATGTAAGCTTTAGCTTCCTCAAAGTCGGAAAATGTGCCATAGGCTGCTGTCGGAACACCGTATTTGACCATGATTTCCTTGGCAAAATCCTTGGACCACTCCAGCTCCGCTGCTAAACGAGATGGACCGAAAGCCTTGAGCCCAGCTTGGTTAAAATCATCTACAATTCCAGCTGCCAGGGCATCATCCGGACCGATAAAAGACCAAGCAATATCATTCTCCTTGACAAATTCGATTAGTTTGGAATGTTCGGAAATTCCAATGTTTACTAAATCCAACCCATCCAAGGTCATGCCATCATTTCCAGGAGCGACAAACACCTGCTCCACACCCTGAGATTCCAATAACTTCTTGGCAATCGCATGCTCACGACCGCCTGAACCAACAACTAAAAGCTTCATAGCCAAGATACCTCAATATCCAATATCACAGGCGCTTACGCACCAAACTAACACATCACGTAAAAATCATTGCCATTTTTACGAATTATTTATCTAAATTATAACACAATCGTTCGTTTCATTCCATTCTAATGAGAAAAAGAATATCTCTTCTATATAATCATAATCGCCATAATTATTGTTGGCTTCAGCCTTTTCCTTTTTGAGTGGATTGTACCCATTATAGACAAAAGATATTCAGGGCTTGTCAAATTTACTATCATTTTCAAATAAGTTTTCCGAATAATACAGGTGGGCCCATCCAAAAACATTCTCACAAAGGAGTTTTATGAAGAAATATCAAAAACTGTTTTTATTATCCGGAGCTGTCCTAGGTCTCTTTGCGAGCCACTCAACAGTTCATGCGACCGAAACGCCTGAATCTGAAGTCAAAATTCTATACCCTACTGATCGTGCCAGCAATGTCGATGTGACTGTGAACGATCGTACAGCCTCTATTAGTTATACCCGTTCCCAAGCTCAAGAACCTTATCTTATTGCTCATGCTGTTTGGTCTGAAGAAAACGGACAAGATGATTTGAAATGGTATGATACACCACAAACACCCATCACTGACATTGACTTAAGCAACCATCCAGGATATGGTACGTTTCATGTTCATACATACATACGGATAGGAGAGCGCTTAGTAGCTCTAAATGCCACTACCTTTCATGTAGATAAACCAGCTAGTAAAACGAATGCATCCGTTTCAGGAGGTACAGGGCGCATTAGTTTTTCCCGCAACAAAGACCAAGCTCACTCAAAGATTGTCCATGCTGTCTGGTCAGAGGAAAAAGGCAGCGACGACCTTCAGTGGTATGACGCAGGAGAAGAATTAACTGAGTTTAATCTATCCAAACATCGTGGTTATGGACGATACTTCGTTGACACTTATGAAAATGTAAACGGAAAAATGATTTTCCAATCTGGCACTACGTTCCATCTTGAAAATCCCAAACCGATAATCGAAACCAGCTTCCCTCAAACAGGTATCATGGACATTACTGTCAAAAACGTACCTGACACCATGCATCGAATTGTTCTTCCAACTTGGTCTGAGAAAAATGGACAAGATGATTTACAATGGTACGAAGCAAGCAAAAATCCGGATGGTAGCTACAGCGCTCTGGTGGAACTCAGAAAGCATAACTACGACACTGGGATTTACAATATCCACCTTTACGGCCAAAGCTATGTTCAACCGGAATCAACTGGTATAGCAGGAACGACAGTTCAAGTTGACAGCGGAAAATTACCTTCGGACGAGGAACAGAAACCTCTTTTTACGGTGGAAAATATCAACCCCAAACAAGGGACCTACACCGTGAAAACTACCGAAACTAGCTTATCCAAACCGATTCAATCTGTTCGGGTGCCAATTTGGAGCACTAGCAATCAGAGCAATCTTAAATGGTATACAGCCACTCCTAACGGAGACGGGACCTTCAGCGCAACCTTTGATATCCGTAATCATCAGGCTTTGTCTGGAACCTATAACAACCATGTGTATGTCACCTATAAGGACGGCAGTGAGCGTAGTTACGCAGCAGATTCTGTCTCAATGTCTACTGACCAAATCCAAGCCAAGGTTGCAGTCAAGAAAACTGAGGCTAATCGCTATGAGGTGACAGTGACAGACGCCTACGGAGATGGCGATATTATTCTGCCAACTTGGTCAGAAGTCAATGGGCAAGATGATATCAAATGGTATACTGCAAATAAGGTTGGCAATGGAATCTACAAATTCACCGTAGATACTCAGAATCACAAGGGGAGCGGTCTATTTAACACCCATGTCTATCGTAGAAAAGCGGGACAACTGACTGGTCTGACTGGAACTAGCTATCAGGTTGAGAAATCAATCGTTCAATCAGCTAATATTCAGCCTAACTATGCCGCTGCTAATGCGACAACTTATCCTGTCGGCCAATGCACTTGGGGAGCCAAGGCTCTAGCTCCTTGGGCAGGAAATTACTGGGGCAACGGCGGTCAATGGGCGGCTAGTGCCAGAAGAGCTGGATTCCGTACTGGCAGTACACCTGAGGTTGGCGCCATCGCCTGCTGGGATGACGGCGGCTACGGCCACGTCGGTGTCGTGACTCATGTCGAATCCAATACCCGCATCCAGATTCAAGAGTCTAACTACCTCGGCAAGCAGTACATCAGCAACTTCCGTGGCTGGTTTGACCCAACTGCTTCCTACTGGGGCCGCCTGACCTATATCTACCCTAAATAAGTCGCTTTCGCACTCCTCAAAACCACTTTAAGCAGACTGCTCCTGCTTAGTTTGTTCATGATTTTCATTGAGTATAAGACTACTAAAAAATCCTCGGCTCATAACGAACCGAGGATTTTTTATATTTCTTAATGCCTAAAATGCCGTACGCCAGTGAATATCATAGTCAAGCCATGCTTGTCAGCCGCGATAATAGATTCCTCATCACGGACGGATCCACCAGGCTGGATGATAGCTTTGATACCAGCGGCTGCGATTTCTTCAATATTGTCCGCAAAAGGGAAGAAGGCGTCAGAAGCCAGAGCGGCACCGTCAAGGCGATCTTTGGCTTGCTCAATAGCAATCTTGACAGAAGCCACGCGGTTAGTTTGACCGGGACCGACTCCCAGCACCTGACAATCATTGGTGATGATGATACCGTTGGATTTGACATATTTGACGGACTTCCAGGCAAATTCCAAAGCCACACGCTCCTGCTCGTTCGGCTGGCGCTTGGTCACGACCTGCCAATCAGCTGGATTTTCCTCGATAACATCTTGGTTTTGCACGAGGAGACCACCCAGGACACCGGTCACTTCCTTCTCTGCTCCAGAGGCTGCCTGCGCATCAAAAGCCAACTCCAAAATCCGCAGATTTTTCTTTTTATTGGTCAAAATTGCTAGCGCTTCTGCCGTGTAGCTCGGTGCGATGATGATTTCCAGGAAAATACCGTGCATCTTCTCAGCTGTCGCAGCGTCCACCTCACGGTTGAGAACGACAATCCCACCAAAAATAGAAACTGGATCAGACTCATAGGCATAGTCCCAAGCTGTCTCGATATCATCCGCCTGACCAATGCCACAAGGATTCATGTGTTTTAGCGCCACAACAGTTGGTCGATCCTTGAAATCTCGAATAATCCGAATGGCCGCATCCGCATCGCGAATGTTGTTGAAGGACAACTCTTTCCCATTCAGCTGCTTAGCAGAAGCGATGGAATAGTCCAGTGGCAAAGCAGTCTGATAGAAATCAGCTTCCTGCTGGGGATTTTCCCCGTAGCGCATGGGCTGCTTGAGTTCATAGGTCAAGGTCAGCTTTTCAGGCTTACTTTCGCCCACCTGAGCTGTAAAATACTCTGCAATCAAGGCATCGTAAGCCGCTGTGTGACGGAAAACCTTGGCTGCCAAACGTTGACGCGTTTCATAGGTCGTTTGGCCATTTGCTGCCAACTCTTCCAGAACAAGAGCATAATCAGCCGGATCTACAACAACCGTCACGCTGGCATGATTTTTAGCCGCAGAGCGCAGCATAGAGGGCCCGCCTATGTCAATATTTTCCACCGCGTCCGCATACTCCACACCTGGCTTGAGAATGGTTTCTTTAAAAGGATAAAGGTTCACCACGACCAAGTCAATGAGTTCAATCTGATTGTCCTTGGCCGCTTGCAGGTGGCTATCCAAGTCCCGACGAGCCAAAAGGCCGCCGTGAATATTTGGGTGGAGGGTCTTGACACGGCCATCCATCATCTCTGGAAAACCAGTCACATCATCAATGGCAATGGTGCCCACTCCAGCACTATCAAGGGCTACTTTGGTACCACCTGTTGAGATGATATCCCAGCCCAGAGCTTTCAGCTCTTTCGCAAATTCTACAATACCTGTCTTGTCTGAGACACTGATTAGGGCTTTTTTCGTCATTCTATTCCTCTTTCTTTAGATCCAAGCGCATAGCGACTTCGTTATTCTCTTCTATAAATCCTGTTTCCTGAAAACCCAGACTAGTCAGCAGGCGCTTCATTTTTTCATTTCCAACCACATAATCTGCGATAATATGACTGCAAGCTCTATCCATCTGAGCCTTTTTGATCAGAACTTCCAAGGCTTTTCGACCATAGCCTCTTCCTTGGTACTGCTGACCAATCATTATCCGCCAGATAAAGTATTCCGCTTCATCCTTGTCTATTTCCAGTAGGAAAAAGCCAACCACTTGCTTATCCCAATAGATTGCCATCGGAAACACATCTTCATTTTTCCGGTAGAGCCATGCGTCAGCTAAAGAGCGCACATTTGGAGCCACGAAACGTGCTCGTTTATCAGCTTCAGATATTTTCAAATCCAGCACTGCCTGAAAGCTGCTCTCATCTACTAATTTCAGCTCAATCATTTTTTCTCCTAGCAATATTGCACAATCAAAACTTGATTTACTTCTTACCTTCTCCCTACCCCTAAACTCTCCAGCACTTGTGGATAGAGTTGATACTCGGCGGTATGGATGCGTTCTTCAAAACTTTTCAGCGTGTCTTCGGCTAAACGCGCCACGCGCACTTGCTGGATAATCTTACCAGTATCCACACCGGAGTCCACCCAGTGAATGGTAACACCACTCTCAGCAACACCAGCATTCCAAGCATCCTCAATCCCATGAGCTCCTGGAAATTCTGGCAAGTAGGCTGGGTGGATATTGATAATGTGGCCTTCATAAGCGCCAAGCAAGGTTGGCCCAACGATTTTCATATAGCCTGCTAGGCAAACTAAGTCAATCTGGTACTCTTCTAGCAGGTCTACAATGGCTTGCTCGTAAGCCGCCTTACTGTCAAACTCTCTAAGCTCAAAGGCATAGTTTTTGACACCTAGCTTATCCGCCCGCTCGAGCACATAGGCATCTCGATGGTCTGAAAAGACAAATTCAACAGGAAACTGCTCAGCAATCACTTGGAAATTTGATCCATTGCCCGAAGCAAAAACGGCAATTTTTTTCATTTGATAAGGACACTTTCACTTTCTTTTTTGACAATCCGCCCAACTTCATAAACAGGCTCGTCAAGAAGTTCTTTGACACGATCCACATTTTCAGGAGCTACGGCCAAAATCATCCCCAGTCCCATATTGAAGATTTCAAACATTTCTTGGTGCTTGATGTGACCATATTTTTCTAAGGCCTTAAAAATCGGCAAGACTGGAATCTTGTCTTCTTCAATCTCAGCAGCCAAGTCATCGGCAAACATGCGAGGCACATTTTCGATAAAACCGCCACCAGTAATATGGGCAATCCCATGAACCAACTTTTCCTTAATCAGCGGCAGCAAAGCCTTGACATAGATACGAGTCGGCTCAAGCAACACTTCCTTGAGTTTTTTACCTTCCAATTCTGACAGTTCTTCCTCACCCGTATAGTCCGCAAAAACACGGCGAACAAGGGAATAACCGTTAGAGTGAATACCGCTGGAAGCCAGCCCCAGTAGCACATCACCCTCAGCGACTTTAGAACCGTCAATAATCTCTGACTTCTCAGCAACCCCGACAGCAAAGCCAGCCAAATCATAATCATCTTCACCGTACATCCCAGGCATTTCAGCGGTTTCCCCGCCAATCAAGGCAGCTCCAGACTGGACGCAGCCTTCAGCCACACCAGCAACAACTTGCTCTAGCTTTGCTGGTTCATTTTTCCCAGTGGCAATATAGTCCAGGAAGTAAAGGGGCTCAGCCCCTGCAGCAATGATGTCATTGACACACATAGCCACACAGTCCTGCCCAATGGTATCGTGCTTGTCATACTGAATGGCCAGCATGAGCTTGGTTCCGACGCCATCCGTACCAGAAATCAGCACCGGCTCCTTGACCCCAGTCTGAGATAGGTCGAACATTCCGCCAAAGCCACCCAGCGCCCCCATGACGCCAGCCCGCTCTGTACGCGCCACATGCTTTTTGATTCGCTCAACAACTTCATAACCTGCTTCAACATCCACACCGGATTGAGCGTATGCATTTTTATTTGTCATAATTTTCTTCCTTACTCTTATTTTTGAAAAAGATTGCGACAACTACCGCTGACCTTGTTTTAATAAAAACTTGTCTTTTCCTTCAGGCTTTCCAGATAGCGCTCTTCATAGTCATAGAGCGGAGTTGGATACTGACCGTCAAAGTAAGCCACACAAAGTCCGCCATTCGGAGCGTCCGTCTCAATACCAACTGATTCAATCAATCCTTCCAGCGACAGGTAGGTCAGGCTGTCAGCTCCGATAATTTCACAAACCTCATCAACCGTATGATTGGCCGAGATGAGCTCGCGTCGATTCTGAATATCAATGCCGTAAAAACATGGATATTTTAGTTCTGGACTGCCGATAGCCACATGGACTTCAGCAGCTCCTGCATCTCGTAGGAGCTGGACGATGCGTCGGCTGGTTGTTCCTCGTACGATGGAGTCATCCACCATGACCACGCGCTTGCCCTTGACAATGCTGGAAACAGCAGATAATTTCATACGAACTCCTTGCTCTCGCAACTCCTGCGTCGGTTGGATAAAGGTCCGTTGGATGTATTGATTTTTAATCAGACCCATTTCATTTGGCAGGCCAGACTCTTCGGAAAAGCCAGAGGCCGCTGACAAGGAGGAATTCGGTACGCCGACAACGATATCTGCCTCATGCTGGAATTCCTGAGCCAGTCTGCGGCCCATCCGCTTGCGGGCTGCATGGACATTGACCCCGTGAATGACGCTGTCCGGCCGAGCAAAATAGACATATTCCATTGAGCAAATAGCCAACTGGGTATCTGTCGTATAGCTATCGTAGGTCACGCCTTCATCATCGATAATCACGATTTCCCCTGGCTCAAGGTCACGAACCCATTCGGCACCCACCACTTCAAAAGCACAGGTTTCACTGGAAACGACCCAGGCCCCATTTTTCATACGGCCGATGGACAGAGGACGAAAACCGTTAGGATCCAGCGCAGCGTAGAGCTTGTCCTCTCTCATGATGAGGTAGGCAAAGCCGCCCTGAACTCGTCTCAAGGATTCCTTGAGTTTGTCTAAGAAATTTTCCTGCTCGCTATGGCGAATCAAGTGCATGAGAATTTCCGTATCAGACGAACTGGCAAAGATGGAACCTTTCTTTTCCAACTCCCGTCTCAGTGAATGGGCATTTGTCAGATTACCATTATGCGCCAAGCCCATCTGCATATCATAGAAACTGAAGAAGAAAGGCTGGACATTGTTGATGGAGGCCCCACCAGACGTTGCATAGCGGACATGGCCGATGGCTGCTTCTCCTGTCAGATTATCCAAATCTGCTGGGTTTTTAAAGACCTCTGCAACCAATCCCAAATCGCGGTGGCGTTTGAGCTTTCCATGGTCGTTTGACAGGATGCCTGCTCCTTCCTGACCGCGGTGCTGCAGGCTATGAAGCCCGAAATAGGTGACCTGAGCCGCCTGTGGATGACCCCAGATTCCAAAAATACCGCACTCTTCATTCAGTGACTTTACTTCGTATGTCATTGTTTTACCTAAATTCTTTTGTCTTGTAAAAGGGAGAAAACCTGGCCTAACAGGCCAAGCAGACTCCTTCTTTGATTGCTTGCTCTTGCAAGCCAGCTTTATTCGTGACTCGCTTGGAAATAACGAACGGCGCTTTCAAACAATTTCTGGTCTTTCTGACCTGGAATATTTTGGAAAAGGCCGTCTTCATAACGTTCTGAGTGCCCCATCTTCCCGATGATTTGGCCGTTCTTGCTCATAATTCCTTCGATAGCGTAGAGAGAGCCGTTTGGATTATACTTGCTGTCCATGCTTGGCTGACCATCGAAGTCTACGTACTGACTCCAAATCTGACCATTGTCACGCAGCTCAGCAAATTCCTCAGCCGTCACGACAAATTTCCCTTCACCATGTGAAACCGGAATAGCATGGATATCTCCTACTTGCACACCAGCTAGCCAAGGCGAGTTGGTATTGGCAATGCGGGTTTCAACCATCTTAGCCACGTGCTGGTTGGCATCATTGTAAAAGAGAGTTGGACTGCTGGCACCTGCTTCTTCAAAGTTTCCGTAAGGAAGAAGACCGGATTTTACCAGAGCCTGGAATCCATTACAGATACCAATGATGAGACCACCGCGAGCAATGAAAGTATCAATGGCTTTCTTAACCTTCTCGTTGAGAAGGATGTTGACGATAAACTTAGCGGAGCCATCTGGCTCATCTGCAGCAGAGAAGCCACCTGCAAAGAAGATGATATTTGACTTGTCAATGTTGTCAACCATGGTGTCAACGGACTTGACAATGGCTGCTTCATCCAAAGTGACAAAGGGAACTAGATTGACCTTGGCTCCTGCTGCTTCAAAGGCTTTGGCTGAATCATATTCTGAGTTAGTTCCAGGGAAGACTGGGATATAAACCAACGGCTCCGCTACTGTCTCTTTGGCTTTGATAACTGTATCAGCGACAAGAGCTGGCACTTCCTCAATAACTGTTTCCTGTTTAAATTCTGTCGGGTAGATAGGCTCTAGTCGACCTTCAAAGCTTGCCAAAAGCTCTGCTCCCTCAAGCTGGACACCATTGACAATTAGTGTAAAGTCTGGCTTGGTCTGACCAATCTTCACTGCACCTGGAATATCCTGCTCAGGACTGGTAAAGACAAATCCGCCCAGTTGCGCTTGCAAAACGGAAGGCAAGTCAGCAACATCCACTTGGACACCGATACGATTACCAAAGCTCATCAAGGCCAGACTCTCGGCTAGACCACCGTATTTGACAGCAGCAGCGGCTGTAATCTGATACTTGGCCTGAATGCCTGCAAAATTTTCAAAGTTTTTCTTGATTAAGTCAAAGTCAATATCCTGAGACAGGACCTGCCCTGGCAGATAGTAGATAGACTCTCCTGCCGCCTTAAACTCTGGAGACAGGATGCGCCCAGCAGTTGAAGTAGTCACTCCAAAAGCTACTAAGGTTGGCGGTACTGTCAATTCTTCAAAGGTTCCGCTCATGGAATCCTTGCCACCAATAGACGGCAAACCGAGCTGAATCTGAGCTTCAATTGAACCAAGCAGAGCAGAGACCGGCTGTCCAAAACGCTCAGCCTGCTTGTCCATCCGCTCAAAGTATTCCTGATAAGAGAAGCGAGCCTTGGACCAGTCCGAACCAGCAGCAACCAAGCGAGCTGTCGCTTCAATCACTGCATAAGCTGCTCCATGATAAGGTGACCAAGCTGCTACATAGGGATTATAACCCTGCGCCATCACAGAGACCGTCTCAGTCTTGCCATGCTCCACTGGCAGTTTCTGCACAGAAGCCTCAGTCGGCGTGATTTGGTAGCGCCCGCCGATAGGATGATTGACAGTAGAGCGACCAACAGAGCTGTCAAAGATTGTCTGCAGACCCTTTTGACTGGTATGATTGAGGTCGCTGAGCAAGCTCTTGAGGTCCTGCTCCAAAGTCGCTTCAGAAGTCACAGCCTGCCCTGACAATGTTGCTTGGGCATCCACAACCTTGGCGTCCACAACCACACGCACACCATTGGTGTCCAGAAAACTCCGCTCAATATCGACGATGGTTTCCCCGTTCCAGTGCATGACTAGATTTGGCTTTTCCGTCACTTTAGCCACAACGACTGCCAGTAGATTTTCCTTAGCTGCTGCAGCGATAAATTGTTCCACATCTTCTGGGCGGACCACCACTGCCATCCGCTCCTGTGATTCAGAAATCGCGATTTCTGTACCGTTAAGTCCTTGGTATTTGAGCGGGACCTTGTCAAGGTCAATTTCCAGCCCGTCTGCCAATTCGCCAATAGCTACGCAGACACCGCCAGCTCCAAAGTCATTGGATTTCTTAATGAGGCGAGTTACATTGCCATCGCGGAAAAGGCGCTGAATCTTGCGCTCCTCAATAGCATTTCCTTTTTGGACTTCCGCACCAGCCGTCTCCACAGACGCAGCTGTCTGCACCTTGGATGAGCCAGTGGCACCGCCGACACCATCACGACCCGTCTTGCCTCCCAGCAAGATAACCACATCACCTGCTACTGGTTTTTCACGGACAACATTTTCCTTAGGAGCTGCTCCAACAACTGCCCCAAGTTCCATCCGCTTAGCTACAAAGCCTGGATGGAAATATTCACGGACATAGGTCGTTGCTAGACCAATTTGATTCCCGTAAGAAGAATAGCCATGCGCTGCAGTTTTTGAAATGACCTGCTGAGGGAGCTTGCCAGCCCGCGTTTCAGCAATCGGCTGGGTAATATCGCCCGCACCAGAAATCCGCATAGCCTGATAAACATAAGAACGGCCAGAAAGCGGATCACGAATGGCTCCGCCGATACAAGTCGCAGCCCCACCAAAAGGCTCAATTTCTGTTGGGTGGTTGTGAGTTTCATTTTTAAACATCAGCAGCCAAGGCTCCTTGACACCATCCACATCCACTTCAATCTCTACTGAACAGGCATTAATCTCATCAGACACTTCCATGTCATCCAGACGGCCATTAGCTCGCTCATAGCGCCCAAAAATAGTCGCCATATCCATGAGAGTCTGCGGTTTGTCCCCACGTCCCAGCTCATCGCGCATAGCCAAGTATTTATCATAAGTAGACTGCAGCTGCTTTTCAAACTTAGAAGCAGAAAAATCAATCTTCTTCAACTCCGTCTCAAAGGTCGTATGTCGACAGTGGTCAGACCAGTAAGTATCCAGAACCTTGAGCTCGGTCTCCGTAGGGAAACGGCCAATCGACTTGAAATAGTCCTGAATAAAGAGCAAATCTGCTACTTCCATAGCCAGACCATGCTCCTGCTTGTAGGCTTTAAAGTCCGCTTCCGTATAGTCCTTAAAGAAGTCCAGAACCGGAATGGTCTTATCCGACTCAGAGAATTGCTCCAGCTGGATCGGCTGCTCAATATCTTTAAAGCGTGAATCAACTGGATTCAGCAAGTATTTCTTGATTGCTTCCAACTCGCTGTCTGAGATGTCTTTATTGACCAAATAAAGCTGAGCTGTCCTCACCAGAACATCGGTCCCAGCACCGAGCAAAAAGAGAGCCTCCTGAGAGCTGGCTGCCCGCTGGTCAAACTGACCCGGCAACGCTTCGATGGCAAAAAACGTTGTCTCTGCAAGTGCATCCTCTACTTCCTCCTCCGTCAGCAATCTATCAGTCACCTGCTCAGAGAAAATATGCTTTTCAGCCCGAGCGACCAAATCTTCTGCCAGATGAAAGACATCATAAACTTGAATCATCCGAAGATCTGACAATGTTTTCAACTGAAGATTATGCGTCAGCTCTCTCACCAAGCTCTGTGACTTCACACCGAAGTTGCTCTTCTTCTCTACAAAAATACGCTTGTCCATGATTTTTCACACCCTGTCCTTACTTAATCGCCTGCAATTTTTCCCAAACAACCTGATAGACATCTGTCAGTTCACCAAGGCCACGTCGGAAAACATCCTTGTCCATGTGATGGCCTTCCGCATCCCAGAGGCGGCAATTGTCTGGTGAAAATTCATCCGCCAGAATAATCTTGCCATCTTTGTCAAAGCCGAACTCTAACTTGAAATCAATCAATTTCAGTCCGATTTGGCGGAACCAGTCTGACAAGAGCTTGTTGATTCGACGAGTCTCCTCTTTCAAAAAGGCAATTTCTTGATCGCTAGCAATCTTCAAGAATTTCACATGCTCGTCATTGATGAAAGGATCGTCCAAATCATCATTTTTGTAATAAAATTCCACAATTGGAGTTTCAAGCGCGATACCCTCTTCTACTCCAAAACGTTTGGAAAAAGAACCCGCTGTGTAGTTGCGCAGCACCACTTCCAAAGGAATAATCTCTACTTTTTTATTTAGCTGGTCCGTATCCGAAACCTTCCCAATAAAATGCGTCGCCACACCAGCTGCATTGAGTTTCTCAAAAATAAAAGATGAAATCTGGTTGTTGAGCACTCCTTTACCAGCAATCTGCTCCTTCTTGACTCCATTAAAAGCCGTTGCTTGGTCCTTGTAGCGTGCCAGAATGACTTGCTCATCATCTGTAGAGAAAATATCCTTAGCTTTTCCCGAATATAATAACTTATTAGACATTTTAATATTCGCCTTTCGTGGTTTTATACCCTCATTTTATCATCTTTGAATATATTTTACAAGAAATTCCGTATAAACTTTATATACCATATACCCAGTTAAAGAAATCGTTTCCTTTCCAAGATACAAAAAAAGACCGGAAGATACCGATCTTTGATTTTTAATGTTGCTTCTTCAGTTTCTCATGGATATAAGCCACCACATCGGAAATTGTTTTGAAGTTATCCATATCCTCATCAGGAATCTCAATATCAAAAGCTTCTTCCAAATTGATGATAAATTCCATCAAATCAACAGAGTCCACTCCCAGTTCTTCTTTCAAATTCAACTCTGGAGTGATATGCAGCTTGCTGCTGTCATGTTCTTGAATGATTTCGACAATTTTTGCATAAATTTCTTTTTCGCTCATGGTTACTCCTTTGCATCTGAAAATTCAATGACCGATTTACCAACAACATCTGTTTCCAGCATGGTCCGAATTTGACGAATCGTACTATAAACAGCCTTAGCATCGCTAGAGCCATGCGTTTTGACAACAGGCGCTTTCAAACCGAATAGAACTGCACCGCCTGCACTAGAATAGTCCAGACTATTTTTGAGCCCTCGCAGGCTGTCCTTGAGCAGCCAAGCTCCCAATTTAGCCTTGAAACCACCGCCTAAAATAGACTTCTTCAGCTGACCCATGATACTGATAGCAGTTCCTTCGATTGATTTCAGAACAGCATTACCAGTAAAGCCATCTGCAACGACAACATCCGCCACATCATCCATCAAATCACGCGCTTCTACATTGCCGATAAAGTTAAGTGTTGAATCCCCCGACAAAAGCTCATAGGCTTCCTTACGCAGAGGGTCGCCCTTGCTGCTTTCCGTTCCGTTATTCAAGAGACCCACCCTCGGCTTCTTGATTCCTCGGACATTTTCAGCATAGAAAGAACCCAAAGTCGCATACTGGTGTAAATGATGGGCTGTGTTTTCAGCATTGGCTCCCAAATCCAGCATATCAAATCCCTGACCGCCAACCGTTGGCATAGTAGATAAGAGCCCAGGTCGGTCAATATTCTTGATACGCCCTACGATAAAGAAACCGGCGGCTAAAAGCGCTCCAGTATTTCCAGCAGACAGCATAGCATCTGCTTCCCCTGCCTTCACAGCCTTGGCTGCCAGAACCATACTAGCCTCTTTCTTCTGACGAATGGCCTTTGTCGGCTCGTCGTCCGAGTCAATCTTTTCCTCCGTGTGGATGATGCGGACCCGCTCACCAGCAGTCAGATAAGGCTTAATTTTCGCCTCATCGCCATAAAGGAGAATTTCAATATCCGAAAACTCCTGTACCGCTCGATTGACTCCTTCCACCAAAGCCTGAGGGGCATTGTCCCCTCCCATAGCATCAACAGCTATTTTTTTCATTCGATTTATTCCTCGTTCTTATCTTTTAAAATGCTTCCCCAGTCCCCCAGAGAATCTATAAATTTTTTGGATTTGAGATGGATGCCGACATATTCATCATAGAGCAGGTCAATAAAATCCCGTAGCTGCTTTTTTATATCTGGCTTCAAAGAAATGGTCTCCAATTCGCTAAAGCGAACCGCCTGAAATTGGTCCAGCAGAAAAGGAAGATTAGGATTTAGATAACAGCGCCGTTCATCCTGATGGTAATGATCAGGGCAAAGGACTCCGCTATATTTGAAAGAGAAGTCAAAAGGCAGACCCGTCCGATGACAAAAAGCACAATCATGGAAGTTCAGCGAAACTCCAAAACGTGACAAAATCTGAATCTCAAAGATATTAGTCAGCACTTCATAGTCCAGACCATTATTCATCAGCTCCAGGGTTTTCTGCAGAAAGGCAAAGAGCGCCGGATCCGGCTGATTGTCCTGAAGACTGGCATCTGCCAAGGCTGCAACATAGCTGGCATAGGCCATGATGAATAAGTCCTCATTGATGCGATGGTAGGTAACCACATCCTGATAATCCTCAATATAGCTAAGACCATCATCATTGATTTTCATCAGCAAGTTCGCCGCAGTCAAGGGCTGAATGACGGGTGCTAGCTTGGATTTACCAGCATGCTTGACGAAAAACATACGCTTACCAGCCTGTTCCGTAAAGATCTTGACCAGCTTATCATCCTCACGGAAATTGCGGTTATAGAGAACCAGACCTTGACTTGTTAGAGATTTAAGCATAGTCCTCCATGTAGTCCTTGAGGCGTTTCAGAGCTTCTTGAATCGTCTCCATACTAGCCGCATAGGACAGACGGATATAGCCTTCCCCGTATTGACCAAAAGCTGCTCCCGGGATAAAGGCCACGGCCTTCTTCTCTGCAAAATCCTGCAGAAAGGCGAAAGAATCTTGATTATAACCGTCTGGTATCTTAGCAAAAATATAAAAAGCCCCATCTGGTTTGATAATCTTAAAGCCTAGCTCAGCCATTTTCTCTATGATATAATCGCGACGCTGAATATACTCAGCCTTCATTGGCTCCGCATCATCTTTCCCAACTGTCAGCGCTTCAATGCCTGCAAACTGAGCCATGGTATTGGCTGCTGTTACGAGATACTGATGGCTCTTAATCAGCTGAGCAGTGAAAACTGCTGGAGCAAAGATAAAGCCCAACCGCCAGCCAGTCATGGCATGAGACTTAGACAAGCCGTTGATGACGATAGTTTGGTCTGGCAGATACTCCGCGATGGAGACATGCCCCTGCTCTGTATAGGTCAGCTCAGAATAGACCTCATCGCAGACCACAAAGACTTGGTATTTTCCTAGGACATCCGCCAGAGCTTTGATCTGCTCCCGCGAATAAGTCACGCCGGTCGGATTGGCTGGATAATTGAGAATGACCGCTTTTAGCTGCTCACCCTGCTCTAAAATAGCTGCTTCCAGCATCTCTGGAGTGAGGACAAAGTTATTGGCCGTTGTGTCAATCTCGACAATCTCCGCCCCTACTAAATTGACAATGGGCTCATAGCCTGGATAAGCAGGAGCTGGCAGCAAGACCTTGTCTCCTTCTTCTAGAATGGCTGTCAGTGTAGCCGACAAGGCCTCTGTTGCCCCAATCGTGACCAAGACCTCATCTTCTGGTCGATAGTGCAGATTGTACTTTTCTTTCACAAAGCTGCTGGCCGCCTGACGCATCTCCAAGAGACCGCTCATACCAGTGTAGTGACTTTGATTAGCATCAATAGCTGCCTTTGCTGCTTCTTTGATATGATCCGGTGTTGTAAAGTCCGGCTCCCCTAAGGTTAGCCGAAGAACTCCCGGAATTGCAGAAATTGATTGGTCGAACTGACGAATCAGCGAAATTTCTATTTTTTCTAAGTTTTTATTAAATTTCTTACTTAAATCCATACATACCTCCAGCCGCTCAATAGAACTATTATACTATAAATGCAGAAGCATAGCAAAAGCTATTACATAATTTCTTATGCAGAAAAAGGACTAAGCTTGCACTCAGTCCCTTTTTCCTTGCCTTAAAATTCTTTACTGCCAAATAATGGATATAGCCACATCTCACGTGACTGGCCAATCAACGAGTCGGAGTATAGGTCAATTCCTTGCCATGCTTGGCCAGAAAATCTGGCAGTTCTGAATCAGGAATCTGCCGCAAATAAAGGTTAGAACGAATCGTATCATCTTCCTCACGGCAGGTTGAGAGAACCAAATACCGGTCACTCGCCTTAATCTGTATCTTAGGATCCTTAGTACGAGCAGCCTCATAGATATTTCTAAGCTGAGTCGTAAAGTCCTCGTCATCCTTAAACTCCGTCCGATAAAAAGCTGTCTCTTCCGGCACGATGACCAGTCCCATAGCTTGATAATAATACTTACGCTCAGGAGTCTCAATCACGACATACCTATGTTTGTCAAAATAATCCTGACGATCATAGTAGTTGACATCATTAAACATGCGATGATCTCCTGCCTTGCTGCCCCGAGCATGCCCGAAAAGCCAAGTCAGACGATCACTGAAATCTCTATGATTGTCCTTATCCATAAAGACCGCTCCCATATAGGGCTCTTGCTTTCCTTCAAAAGTCTTCAGCAGATAAGTCGCATTATCTTTCGTTTGCACCACTGGCTCATCCAACTGTGTACCAGGAGCATAGACATAGCCTATCGTTTCTGAATTCACAGCTTTCAGTTTAGCAAAACGCTCTGCTAAATATTCCTTTTCTGTCTGACTTGAAGATGCAGATGAGCTTGACGTTTCAATCCTGCTAGGATGCGAAACTCGAAGCTTGCTGCCTGATGCTGATGAACGGAAAGAATAAAAAACAGAAAAAATAACCAGAACAATCAGTAGGAGGCAAATTCCAACAACAAGGAGCAGTTTCTTATTCGAAGCTTGACTCCTATCTTTTTCTTGCATAATCTAAAAATCCTTTATTTTTCATTTTTTACAAAAAATATCACCGAACGAAGGCTCAGTGATATTTAGGCGTTAGCACAAATTAAAGACAAAATTATTTGACTGCACTTGTCTTAGGAAGTGACTTTTCTTCAGAATTCTCCTCATTTTCCTTGTTCTCTTCTTTTGCTTCCGGAGCTTTTTTTGCTTTATTTTCTGATTTTTTAGCCTTCTTTTTACCTGTTGCTGAAGAGGACGCCGCCGAAGATTGAGACGGTGCTGGAAAAGTCGGAACTGATGAAGAGGCTGTGGAGTAAGGTGCTGCCGAATAAGCCGGTGTAGATGGATCTGTAGTAGATGGTGCCGCTGAAGGCTGATCAGCATTGGCCGACTCTCCCTCACCAATAACAAGAACTTTGTTACCAGCCTGATCCTCCATCACAGCACTTTTGCCAACCGGAGCTTTCTTAGCTTCAGCAACTTGCTGATCCAGAGCTGATTGTGCATCTCTATAGGCCTGCAATTCATCCATAACTTTATTAGATTCTGAGTCCGTACTGCCTTGGGGAACTTCATTATTATCAATGTCATTAACCCAAAGACTGGCTGTACCCTCAGCAAATACTGGTGCAGCAGCCGCGAAAAGTGAAAGGGCCACAGCACTTGAAAGCAAAACCTTTTTCATTATCTCATCTCCTCGTTACTTTTCAAAAATAATTGTAACTCCCCGTTACCTAATATTACCTACTAATAAGTATAGTTCGAACTCTAAAAAAAGTCAAGAATTTTACTACATAAAAATTTTTAAAACCAAATAATACCAAGGGATGAGACAAATTGTCAATTTACCAACTATTTAAATGGTCATTTATTTATATTTGAAACATCAAGTAATTTGAGTTTTCTTTTAAAGTGAATGTTGGACTTTTTTTAAAAAAGATAGTAGGAATAGAATAAAAAAGAGGCCAGAAATCAAGCATCCCAGCCATATATCTCAGATTATTTTTTACCTATTTCAAACAAGGGTGACAGTGGCCGTTTTTCATGAATACGGACAATGGCTTCCCCTAAAAGATGCGCAATTGAAATCTGCTCAATCTTATCAATTAAGCGCTCTTGGGGTAGATAAATCGTATCCAGCACAACCAATTTTTTAATCGCCGATTTTTGAATATTATCCATAGCAGGACCAGACAAGACTGGATGAGTGCAGCTAGCATAGACTTCTACAGCCCCTGCTTCAGCGAGAGCATCAGCTGCATGGCAGATAGTTCCCGCTGTATCAATCATATCATCAATTAGGATACAAGTTTTTCCTTCCACCTTACCAATGATATTCATGACTTCACTGCTGTTCATCTTGTCCACACTGCGTCGCTTATCAATAATGGCAATCGGTGTTTTCAGAAACTCTGCTAACTTACGGGCCCGACTCACACCACCATGGTCAGGACTGACTACCACATAGTCGCCCCCTGTCATATTACGGCGCTCAAAGTAATCAGCAATCAAAGGTGCACCCATCAAATGATCTACTGGAATGTCAAAGAAGCCCTGGATTTGCGCTGCGTGCAAGTCAATAGTTAGCATCCGATCCACACCAGCAATTTCCAACATATTAGCAACTAATTTAGATGTAATTGGCTCACGAGCTCTAGCCTTGCGATCCTGCCGAGCATAGCCATAGTAAGGCATGACAACGTTGATGGATTCAGCACTAGCTCGTTTCAAAGCATCTACCATAATCAAGATTTCCATCAAATTATCATTGACTGGCGAGCTGGTAGACTGCAAAATAAAGACGTGTTTCCCGCGAATAGATTCTTCAATATTCACTTGAATCTCACCATCAGAGAACTGACGGACAGTTGATTTTCCAAGTGGCAATCCAATCTCTTGAGCAACACGCTGCGCTAATTCTTGATTAGAAGAAAGAGCAAAGAGTTTTAAATCAGAAAAAGACATGATTCCCTCCAGATTCTAAATCGTCTTTCATTGTCCAATTACAACTTTTCCCAACTACCATTGTAACTTTTTTCAGTTGATTTTTCAATTAAAAATAAAAAACGCCAGAGGCGCTTTTTACTGATTAGTTCGGATAAATATATGAAACTGTACCTTGTGCAGTTGTTGGGTTAAACCATCCACGGTAGTTACCGATTGATTGTTGTCCAAGGTAGTTTGCTTCTGATACTTGGATGCTTGTAGTAGATTGAACAGCTGTTACTACTGCAACGTGTCCGTATCCACCATCAGTCCAACATGCAATCGCTCCAACTTCTGGCTGTGAACCAACACGGAAGCCTGCTGCTGCTGCACTTGCAGACCATTGTCCACCATTACCCCAGTAATCGCCAGCCCAAGGAGCTAATGTCTTAGCACCCCAAGTACATTGACCTACTGGATAAGAAGATGCAGATGAGCTATAAACTGGTCTATTCGCACGGGCAACAGATTGAGTTACTGCAGGTGCTGCTGGAGCCGCTGCTTCAGCTGCTGGAGCTGAATTAACAACTGCTTGAACCTGAGCTTGCAGGGTAGTATTTCCTGAAGCTTCAATTGCTTGGCGTTTTGATTCTTGCTCTGCTTTATAAGCTGCTTCACGAGCCGCTGCTTCTGCTGCTGCTTTTTCAGCTGCTGCTTTTTCTTCAAGAAGAGAATTCTTTTCGTTTTCAGCAGTCGCTTTTTCAGCTGCAAGACTTGCCTGAGCTGCTTTCAGTTCAGCTTGTTTTGTTGCCAAAGCTTGCTCATCATCAGCTAACTTCTCTTGGTTAGCAATTACAGTATTGATAGCTTCATTATTCGCAACTTGCTTTTCAGCAATTACTTCTTTATCTTTCTTTTGTTGTTCCAGCATTTTATTATTTGCTGAAACAATTTCGCTCATAGCTGCTACACGAGAAATAGCTTCTGTGATAGAGCTAGAATTTACAACTGTATTGATGTAGCTAGTAGCAGTTCCATTTGTTTGAGTACTGCGTGCTTGATTTGCAAGTGACTCATTACGAGCAACAATATTTTTAGACAGCTCGTCAATCTCTGCAGAAAGTTTTGCAGATTCAGCAGACAATTTTTCATTTTCTGCTTTAAGCTCTTCTTGTTGCTTTTGAATAGCAGATACTTGTCCTTGAATCTCGTTAACTTGTGCCTGAGCTGATTGTTGTTGCTCTGTCAAACTGTTAATCTTGCTGTCTTGTGCAGCAATCTTTTCATCAGTTGTCTCCGCTTTAACGCTCACAAGTGCAGCTCCTTGTGAAAGGATAACTGTACTCAATAAAATTGATGTGAGTAGTTTTTTCTTCATAAAAATAATACACTCCTTCTTATAAGACATTAACTAGTATACCAGAAAATGCTGTATCATATGTTACGCCTTTATTACATTTTTATTTCTTGTTTATCATAAATATATTTTTTCGAAAATAGGCTGAAAAATGAGGAATATCAAGCTATTGAGAAGGATAGTCGGTACTAAACTGCTAAGGACAAAATCCTGTAAATTCAGACTAGAAAGATTCAAAAATACTGCAAAAGCAAAGCTGGTTAATTCAAATAAAAATACAAGAATCAGAACAGATAAAAAGCGAGTAAATTTATTTAAAAGCATAGTCGAACTAGACTGACAAACCAAGAGACTTAAAAGAGGAAAAAGAATAAGAGCAATACCGATGGTATGAAAATAGTAAACATCATAAATCAACCCCAAACAGCAAAATAAGAGAATATTGTAGTTTCTAGAGAGGTTGATGGAAACAAAAAGCATGAAAATAAAGATAAAATGACTGACAAGGTGCCATTGCAAAGGCAGAATATTAGCCAGAAAAGTCGAAATCTGCCCGTCGATCAATAAAACAAAAAATAAAATAATAGGAGTCAAAAGATGTTCTTTAATATCTCTCATATCAGTTCCCTACCAACATTACAGCACGGATATCCGACAAATCAGCAGCCGGCTTAACCAGAACAATCTTGTTTAACTGATCCTTAGCCTCAGATACAGAAAGCACCTTACCGACAGGAATATTTTCTGCATTATAAGCACCCAAGCCACTGGTTGCCACCTCATCTCCCTCTTTTATATCTTCAGCACTATTTAACTGACTGATGATATAAGCAGAGTTTTTTGCATCATAACCCGTAATAATCCCATAAACTGGACCAGACTTCGTTTGAATTCTAACAGAAATTTTAGTTGAGTTTTCCTCGTTAGTCAATAAAGAAACCAAGCTAGACTGACTACTGGTTTCAGAAACACTTCCGACCAGACCACCATTAGCGACTACTAGCATAGCATCTGTCACATTATCAGATGTCCCCTTGTCAATAGTCAGCTCATTTTTCCAGGATGCTGGCGTACGGGCAATCACTTCGCTGGCAATTTGTATTTGATTTTTATCAGCCTCTTTAAATTCCAGAAGTTTTCGCAACTGCTCATTTTCATCTTCTAAGGAATCTGCCTTCCCAGCCTTTTCCTCAACCTTATAAAGATTTTTCTTGAGCTGCTGATTCTCTCTATAAGTAGACATCAAATCTGACATTTCTTCTTTTTTATCAGCTACAAAAGCAAAAGGAGAACCAACAAGTCTATCTAGCAATGAAATAATATTTGAAGTAGTTGATACAAACCAACTAGAAGAGGTAGATAAGATAAGTATCGTCATTGCAACAACTAATACAAAAAAAGAAAGCAGAAACTTAGACTTTTTAAATCGATTCATCAGAAAAACCTCACTAAACAGGACGAGAAAGTATAAGAAAAGGAGATAGCAAACGCTAAACTCCTCATTATACGGAGAATGGGGGATTCGAACCCCCGCGCCGGTTACCCGACCTAACGATTTAGCAAACCGTCCTCTTCAGCCTCTTGAGTAATTCTCCAATATTTAATGGGCACGAGTGGACTCGAACCACCGACCTCACGCTTATCAGGCGTGCGCTCTAACCACCTGAGCTACGCGCCCAAGTTCGAAAACTTGGTATGAACTTTCGTTCAAAGCGGGTGACGAGAATCGAACTCGCGACAACAGCTTGGAAGGCTGTAGTTTTACCACTAAACTACACCCGCATTTCCAATACGATGATGTATGGCGCGAGACGGAATCGAACCGCCGACACATGGAGCTTCAATCCATTGCTCTACCAACTGAGCTACCGAGCCAACTATTGCGGGAGCAGGATTTGAACCTACGACCTTCGGGTTATGAGCCCGACGAGCTACCTAGCTGCTCCATCCCGCGTCAATACTATTCGTCCCTAAGGAGGATGTGGGATTCGAACCCACGCACGCTTTTACACGCCTGACGGTTTTCAAGACCGTTCCCTTCAGCCGGACTTGGGTAATCCTCC